>JAAWCL010000099.1 GCA_022793235.1 Bacilli bacterium
AAGATTTGATACTATAAATGATTTGAATGGAGAAAATGCCATTAAAATAGTCGAGAGTAGTCGTGGGTTAAAAGAAAAACTATCTTCTATGGGATATACTTGTAAAGATTAGGTTCAAAGGAATCTAATTTTTTCTTGCTATAGACTTTACTATAGAAGATGTAATTAAATACAGGAGAAGTAGAACAATAAAAAAATTCCTGAAAGTATTTTCAGGATAAAACATCACTAATAGTAGAAATAGGCTCGGGTCTTTTTATTTTGGATTATCTTTATTTTGACTTTGAGGGAATATTAAGGTATTAATATTAGGCTTTTTTGTAATAGGTGTTGAATTTTGATTATTAGGTACTGAAGAAATAGGAATTTGATTGTTTAATGAATTATTAGTATTATCATGATTAGCTGGTGCAACAGAACTTACCTTAGAATTCAGATTATTACTAAAAAAACGATTAATTTGATCAATATTAGATTGTTTTTGATTAGGAGAAGATTGATTTTTAAGATTGTTAGAAGTTTTCTCCTTATTAGAAGAGTTTGTAATAGGATTCTTACTTTCCTTTTGAATAGAAAAATTACTTACTTGATTCTTATTTTGTTGTGGAGAAGAAATAAGAGGCTGTATAGGCGTTGAACTAGTGTTTTGTGCTTGAGATTGTTGTTTCGCTTGCATTACAGGAGTAATAGAATTCGTAGTAAAATCAGATGATTTATTTATTGGAATCTCCAATTTTTTTTCAGTATCAATGACAGGAACAAAGGGAACTTTATTAGCATCTTGCGAATTTGAAGTAGCTTGAGAAATATTTACTGAATTAGAAATTTTCTCTTTTTGACTATTAGCTGAATGCTTAGGTTCATTAGAATTGGACTGAGAAGTACTTACAGGTATTTCTTTTTGAACAGATAAATTCTTTTTTTCTGCCTTAACTATACTTGAATTAGGAAGCATGGAAGCATTAGTAGCTTTTTGAGGCTGTGACTCTTTACCTTCTTTTTGTTCAGTTGAGGAAGGACCTGTATTTTCTGTAGCTCCCGTGTTAGTCATCGCTATAGGATTAGAGGAAACAATAGGTGGTGTAGAAGTTTTAGATAAAAGATTTTGATTTCCTACAATAGAACTAGTGGCACTAGCAACAAGAGCATTAGTATTCTTCTTTTCATCATTTATTTTATCATTAGAAATAGAAGAAACAGATGAATCTATGTTAGTATTAGTCTCCTCTTGCTTTACAGAACTTTTTCCTTGTTCATCCAAAGTGTTTTGCGATTTATCTTTTACTTTTTTTTCTTCCTTTTCTTTAGAAGAATTCTCTTCTTCACTATTTAAACAACTATCCTCAATATCATTATCAATCTCAATAATTCTATAAATTTCTTCAAAAGTAGTAAAACCATTTAAAACTTTTCCAAGACCATCCTGTAAAAGCGTAATTACATTACCGCTCCCATAAACCAATTGTCTTAATTTATCATTGTCAGTTGTGGTTCGATTAATAGTAGACTTAATATGCTCTGTAATTTCCAAAACTTCTTGAACCGCAATACGACCTCGATAACCTTTATGACAGTAGCTACATCCATTGTGATTGGCATCATACACTTCATCAACATCTTTTTTCATGGCAAGCTTAAATACTTTCTTTTCATAAGGGGTAGTCTTTCTTTTCACTCTACATTTAGGACACAACATTTTAGCAAGACGTTGTGAAATAATACCAGCAAGAGCACTAGACAATAAATAACGTTCAACATTCATATCAAGAAGTCTCTCAATAGTGGATAAAGAATTATTTGTATGTATGGTAGATAAAACTAAATGTCCTGTAATAGATGCACGAACGGCAATTTGAGCTGTTTCACTATCACGAATCTCACCAATTAAAATAACATTAGGATCTTGTCGTAAAATAGACCTCAAAACAACAGCAAAATCAAGACCAATCTCAGAATTAACCTGTACTTGGTTCATACCCTCGATATTCATCTCTATTGGATCTTCAACAGTAATAATATTGGTCTCCTCTTTATTCAAAGCTTGCAAAATAGAGTAAACAGTAGTAGATTTACCACTACCAGTTGCCCCAGTAATCAAAATAATGCCATTCGGATTACCAATCATTCGAAGAAGTTTTTGATAATTTTCCTGATTAAAACCTAATTTATCCAGTCCAGATAAACTTCTTGAATAATCAAGAATACGAATAACAATTTTTTCTCCCTCATTTGTTGGAAGACAAGAAACACGCATATCTAAATCTTTGTCACCAAATTTGCCTTTTATTGCACCATCCTGAGGAAGACGATTTTCAGTAATATTCATATTTGACATAAGTTTTAACCTAGTTGTTAAATTTCTCTCATACATTTTAGGAATATAAGCATAATCTACTAAATCTCCATCTACACGAATTCGAGTCATAATACCATTTTCCCTAGGATCCAAATGAATATCACTTGCACCACGATTGGAGGCATCAATAATTATGGCATCTGCAACTTGTGTAATTGGTGTTTTATTAAAATCAAATGTAACCATTTTAAATCACCCTTTTTTATTCTTTACAAAATTACTCTATTTTACTATAATAAAATTATATAATAAGAAAAGATAGTTTTCAAGAAAGAAAGTAGAGTTTATGAAAAAAAAGAATAAAAAAAATGGCTTTGCAATGGTAGAGGTCTTAATCGCAGCCGTAACTGTAATTTCTATTTTCACCCTTTTATATAATTCCATTTATCCAATTGTTGGAATCTCAAAAGCAAGTGAAAATTATGATGATATAGATAGTAAATATATAGCATTCTATATAAAAGAAATGTTAGAAACAGATGAAATAAATATTAAGAATACATTTTCTTCTACAAATAATACATCTGGAGCACCAATGATTTATAAAACATATAGATATTACAACGGTCCAAATGGAGAAATGGTAAATAAAAATTATGATATATATTCTGTACTTGGTGATGAACATTACTTATTTGGAAATGATATATGTGAATTATTAAGAGAAAACAGTAATCAAAAAAACAACCGATTCTTTTGCCAAAAATATGTAACAGGAGCAAATATCACTGCAATTTATGTAACACCCTATAATGTAACGAAATTCAAAAATTATGTAAAAAACAACAATAGCTTCTCCAGAAGTTTTAAAAATTATGTAAATTATATGCCTACCTATTCCCAAAATGCATCAAAATCCAGCTATAATTCAGGCTATTATCGTATTATTGTGGAAATAAGACATGAATCTTACAATACAGCAGGAGAAATTTATTATACATATGCAACAATCGAGGTGAAGGACCAATGAAAAGATTAAACAATAAAGGAGTAACCTTAGTAGAATTATTAGTCTCGTTCTCTATAGCAGCAGTAATCATCATTTCTATGTTTAATGTTGTCCTAAATTATCAAAAAGAAGCAAATAGTGCAATGGTTAAAAATGATGTGACCACCTTCAAAAATACAATTACAAAAATGCTTCAAAATGACTTGATAAAAGGCCGCTTAAGAGGCGTTTTCTTAACTACATCGAATAATGGAAATACAACAACCTATACCTTTACCATGAATTTTTATAACTCTGTTAATTTTAGTGGACATGGAAATCCATTATATTTTAAAAATCTAAAAATAGTAGCAAGTAACAAATCTGAAAATTATATTACCTATACAGATGTCAATAGAAATGGAGGCACACAAGAAGTCAAATACTCTTTAATGGATATAGGAAAAAATTGTAGGGGAGGAACAAATACAGCTAGTTGTAGTGAAGAAAATATATTGAAATTTATCTCAATTAATTCAAATATTAATACCGCAACAAATCCAGATGCAGATTTATCTAGTCATAACAATGGAGTCTATCAACCAGATGGTAGTATTAAAAATAATGCCAAATATTTTAAATTAGATATTGCAATAAGTCATCCAGAGTTTGGAGGAGACTATCATATAAATATTGTGACACCATTAAATTATCCCTATTGCAAAGTAACAGATTAAAAGTAAGATGGCAAGAGCAAGAGAAGAAATTCTCCCCGCCAAAAAATAAAAATACTTGATATCTTCTTTTTTTATGATTTCTTTTACCTGAAAATGTACACTAAGCCCACCAAAAGTAAGAAAAGAGGTAAGAAGTAAAGCTTGAAAAAATAAAGTAATGGGAAGACTTTTAACAGAAAGAACACCTTTTGTCAAATCAAATAGACCATATAAAATGGATTTAAAAATAGGATTTTCAACGAAATTTGTTAAAATATCAGAAACAGTAAAGAAGAAAATTGTATTACCAAGAATTAAGAGAAGCGTTTTAAAACTTGCATAAAAAGAAGTAGCAAGAGTATCCGAAAAAGAGGAAGTCTCTCTCTTGTATACATGCTGTTCAATTTTCACCTCTTTTGGTCTGATTAAAAAGGCTAAAACAAAATTAGCTACATAATGACTAAGCAAAATGACAATAGCAAGCTTCCGCCCATAAAGAATACTAATAGTACCCATAATAAATAAAGGATTAGAAAAGTGCGTAAAAGTAAGTAAATAATTTGCGGTATCACGGTCAATAATCTTTTTTTCTAAAAAATGAGTTATATATTTACTTCCACTAGGAAATCCAGATAAAACACTCATAATGACGATAAAAGAACTTGCACCACCTATATGAAAGACCTTTATAAAAAGAGAGTTAAATATTTTCTCTAATACCTCTACAAAATGATAGTTAATCAGTAGATCAGACAAAGTATAAAAGAAAAACATGGCTGGAAATAAATTATTCTGAAAAACCTTTATAGCTTCTAAAATATTCTTAAAAACGAAACTAGGATGAAGAAGTGTAAAAATCATAACTAAAATTAAAATGAAAAGAATACAAAAAGATTTTATTTTTTTCAACATATTTTCCCTCTTTTTTGCTATAATTAAACATAAAGGACTGATTTTTATGTTTAATAAAATATATAATGTTGTGAAAAAAAGTATACGTGAAAATTTTGTAAGCATTTGCCTATACATTATAGTACTCTTTATCATTTTATATCCAGTAGATTATTACATCATAACAGGAGGAGGCTCTTTTGATGCTAAAAATCGTGTAGAAATAAAAAATGCACAACAAAGTAAAGGAAGCTTCAATATGGCTTATGTAAGTGAAATGAAGGGAACAATATTTACTTATTTATTAAGCTACATTGTACCAAGTTATGAAAGAGAAAGTATAGAAGACTACCAAACAAATGATAAAGAAAGTATAGAAGATATAGAATTTAGAAATACATTATGGTTAAATGAAACAAATAATAGTAGCATTTATGTAGCCTATACGAAAGCCAAAAAAGAAATAAAAATAAAATCAGCTAAAAATTATATTTTCTACCTAGATGAAAAAAGTAAGACAAATTTAAAAATAGGAGACGAAATTTTAAGCGTAGAAGATACAAAAATAGATGGAATAGAGACCCTGAAGAAAAAAATAGCAGAATACAAAGAAGGAGATAAATTAAAAATAAAAGTAAAAAGAAAAAAGAAAGAACTAGAAAGATACGCCTATATTTATACAGAAGAAAATACCAATTATATTGGAATAAGTCTTTTAGAAGATGTTATTTATGAGACAAACCCAGAAGTAAAATTTCACTTTAAAAAATCAGAGTCAGGTCCAAGTGGAGGACTCATTATGACTTTACAAATATACAACATGTTAACAAAAGAAGATATCACACATGGCAAAAAAATTGTAGGAACAGGCACAATTACAAAAGAAGGCGAAGTAGGAGAAATAGATGGAGTAAAATATAAACTAAAAGGAGCAGTAAAAAATAAGGCAGACATATTTTTAGTAGCAAATGGTAGAAATTATAAGGAAGCCACAAAAGAAAAAGAAAAGAATAATTATAAAATCAAAATTATTGGGGTAGATACATTTGATGAAGCAGTGGAAAAACTAAATAATATAAAATGACAAACTAGAAAGTAGTAGAGGTAGTATGTATGAGATTAGTAGATGTAGAATATGAAAAATTAAGTCCAATGATGAAACAATATGTAGACATAAAAAAAACATATGAAGATTCTATTTTATTCTTTAGACTAGGTGACTTTTATGAAATGTTTTTTGATGATGCCATTTTAGTAAGCAGAGAATTAGAAATCACATTAACAGGAAAAAGTGCAGGTCTAGAAGAAAAAGTACCAATGTGTGGAGTCCCTCATCATGCTTATAGTAGTTATGTAGATACTTTAATAGATAAAGGATATAAGGTTGCGATTTGTGAGCAACTAGAAGACCCAAAAAATACCAAAGGAATGGTAAAAAGAGATGTAGTACAGATTGTAACAAGAGGAACACGACTTGATAATAGAGTAGATAGTAAATCAAATAACTTTATTGCAAATATTTATGATTTTAACTCCTGTTATGGATTAAGTTATGCAGATATATCAACAGGTGAATTCTATTGTAAATTAGTTGAAAAAGAAGAAAGAGAAATAATAAGAGAAGTGGTAAAAAACTCTTTTAATGAAATAATTGTAAGTGAACAAGTAGATAGAGTATTAATTAATAAACTAAGAAGCCAGTATAATATAATTGTAACCATAACAAAAGATATAGAAAAAGAAGAAATGTATTCCTATATTTATGAAGAAATAGAAGATGAAAGATTAGTTTTATCTATTAAGCATCTACTACATTACATAATTGAGACAAAAAAGAAAGAACTGACTCACTTACAAAAAGTGGAAATTTTATATAATAGTGATATCTTACTTTTTGATATAAATACAAAGAAAAATTTAGAATTAACAGAAACGATCCGAAATAAAGATAGGATATATAGCCTCTTATGGCTACTTGATAAAAACAAAACAGCAATGGGGAGCAGATTTCTAAAATACAATATAGAAAATCCGTTAACAAGTAAAAAAGAAATCGAAAGACGCTATGAATTAGTAGAAAAATTAGGAGCAGAATTTATTTTAAGAGATGACTTGATTAATGAGTTAGATAAAGTATATGATTTTGAACGTTTAGTCGGAAGAATTAGTTATGGGAATTTAAATGCCAAAGATGTCATTCAATTAAAAATGTCTATCAAAGCTTTACCTGATATAAAGAAAATATTAGAGGAATTAAAGTATGATAAAGAATTAACAACCTTTCCAGATTTATATGAACTTTTAGAAAATTCTATAAACGAAGAAGCCCCTTTAACACTACATGAAGGTGGCCTAATAAAAGAAGGATACAATAAAGAATTAGACGAACTTCATAAAATTAGAAGTGGCTCCAAAGACTTTATTCTAGAAATGGAACAAGAAGAAAAAGAAAAGACAGGAATCAAAAATTTAAAAGTAGGATACAACAAAATTTTTGGCTATTACATAGAAGTAAGTAAAAGTAATATTCCACTAATAAAAGATGAATTTGGATGGGATAGAAAACAGACCCTTGCAAATTGCGAAAGATTTACAACACCATTACTAAAAGAAAAAGAGAATATAATTTTAGGTGCAGAAGAAAAAATAATAAATTTGGAATATAAACTATTTATGGATATTAGAGAAGTAATTAAAAGATACATTACACCCTTACAAGAAGTAAGTAAAATCATTAGTGAAATAGATATGTTACAATCTTTTTCAATTGTAGCAGATAATAATAAATATGTAAGACCACATCTTCATGAAACAAAAGAAGTGAAAATAATAGAATGTAGACATCCAGTAGTAGAACGAGTAATGAAGGACAAATATATTGCAAATGATATCATAATGGATAAAAATACCGATATTTTATTAATTACTGGTCCAAATATGGCAGGAAAATCGACATATATGAGACAATTTGCCATCACAGTAATTATGGCTCAAATTGGCTGCTTTGTACCTTGTAAGTCTTGTGAGATGCCTATATTTGATAAAATATTTACAAGAATTGGAGCTAGTGATGATTTAGTTAGTGGAGAATCAACCTTTATGGTTGAAATGAAAGAAGCAGAATATGCAATTCGAGAGTCAACAGAAGAAAGTTTAATCCTTTTTGATGAGTTGGGTCGTGGAACAGCAACTTATGATGGAATGGCTCTAGCCCAAGCAATATTAGAATACATTCACGATAATATAAAAGCAAAAACAATGTTTTCTACACATTACCATGAATTAACAGAACTAGAAAAAGATTTAAAAAGATTAAAAAATGTACATGTATCAGCTGTAGAAGAAGATGGGAAAATTACGTTTCTTCACAAAATAAAAAGTGGAGCAGTAGATAAAAGTTATGGAATTCATGTAGCCTCTCTAGCAGGACTGCCTACTTCCTTAATAGAAAGAAGTAAAGATATTTTAAATATATATGAAAATATGGATAAAAAAGAACAAACCTTTAAACAAACCTCTTTTTTTGATGGAACATATGAATATAAGAATAAAAATGAGGAACAAATAAGTAGAGTAGAAGAAAAGGTGAAAAATATTAATCCAGTAGAAATGACTCCAATGGACGCAATTAACTTTTTATTTGAATTAAAAAAGGAAGTAAAAGAAAGAAAATAGGTGAAAAGATGAAAAGAAACATGTACAATATTTTTGCAAATATCATAAGAATATTGATCATAGGAATTTTTATTTTTAAAGTGACAGTAAAAGATTATAGTCATTTAGAAATGATACCACTAACACTTATTATGACCTTTTATGATAAAATTTTAGAAAATATTTTAAAAATAAAATTAGGAAATGTACTAAAATTTTTTCTTCTATTTTTTATTTTTTTTGCTCAAATCTTAGGAACAGCGCTCTATTTTTATCAAATATTCGAATGGTGGGATATCTTTTTACATACCTTATCAGGAGTGCTAGCTTACTTTGTAGGAATAGATATCTTAAAAAGTTATTGTAAAAAAACACCCCCAAAAATAGTTTGTTTTCTATTTGCTATTTGTTTTTCTATGTCAACTGGAGTGATTTGGGAAATATTTGAATTTCTAGCAGATCATTTTTTAGGCAAAAATGCTCAAATGGCTAGGGGAAAAAAAGGACTAGCCGCAGTAGAGGATACCATGATTGACTTAATTTGTTTAACAATAGGTACTTTATTCTCTTGTTCTTATCATGCATTAAAAAAGAAAAAATAGAGTAGTAAACATATATTCATATTTCATACAGTTAACTGAAAATAATTCTGTAAATATTCTTCTACCTTTCTTTCAATATACCAGTTATAATATTTGTGATTTTATCAGTAGTTATGATTACAGTTCAATATATTTTAATATACAACAAATGATAGAAAAAGAACACAAATAGGTATTGAATGTATTATAATTTTACGTTATAGTAACCTTATTTAGAGGAGAAAATGAATATGTCAGAAAAAATAAATAAACAACAAGCTATCAATATTGCAATAGCCTTTGCAAGTTTTGAAGATCATTCACTAGATTTAGAAACACCAGTACAAATAAAAGAATATGATGAGGAAATAAAGATAAATTTAGATTGTGAATACGATAATCTAACACATAACATAAGTTTTAGCTATGATGTGATAATTGGAGCAGATTATATTATGACAAATTATGAATGTGGCTATTATGATGGAGAAATTCTTTTTAATAAATTTTGTGGACATTTTGATAAAACAAAAAAAGAACAATTTACAAATTAGAAAACAATCAATTAAACAGGAATGTACAAGAGTATAGGCATTATGGACAGACAAGTAAGGGAAAAGACCATAATATTTCAAGCTCCTCAAATGATTCATTTAGAGTTTTTCAAGATTTCAAATTATTATCACAAGATATTGTAAAACTGAATAGTAACAAAAAATTAGTAAAAAAATAAATAAGAAGACAAGAAAACAAAAAGCAGAAAAAGAAATACAATTACAAATTAATCATTGATTTCATTATAATTTTATAGTATACTAAGCTCATTCATTTAGAGGGGGAAAAAACAATGAATAAAATTAAAAATTTTGTAGTGTTTAATACAATGATAAAACATGGACAAATGAATGCAGCAGAAGCTTTTTATCCTGGTATAGAAGAAGCAAATGAAAGAATAAAGTTAATGAGAGAACATAAAGAAGGTATAGCAAAAGAAGTAGGATTCACCAATAATAATATCTTTATGACTTTACAAGCAAACAAAAATCACCCTTATATACCAGGAACATCTTACCAAATTACAAGGGAAGATGTTGATAAATATGAAGACTTATATGATTATGATGTTTGGGCAGATACAGTAAAATTAACTCCTGAAACGGAAGAAGTAGTAGTAGGATTTAATGTCTCAGATGGTGCCAATGTTATTATGATGAATCAAAATACACAAGAAGTAGTCTCTACATTCTGTAGTGGTGCACACATTAATAAAGGTGTTCCTTATACAATAGCAGAGGCTTTAGGTGGAAATAGAGAAGATATGATTGTAGACATTTCACCATTTTCCTATACTATACCTTTTGATACAACAGGTGATACGAAAGAACCTTTATGGATAAGTAATAAATTTGCGTGGGAAGATTGTTTAAAGAAAAAAGGAGACTTCCTATACATTGATCAAAAAAGAGCCTTATTAAGACAATTAGAAGCATCTGGAATAAAATATGAAAATATTCATGTAAGAGAAAATTCCTTATTTGATTCAAATTATTATTCATCTCAAAGAGCAAGATTACAAAAGGATAATACTCAAGATGGAAGATTTATGCATGCAGTGATGTATGAGTTAGAAGGGGAAGAAAAGGAATACACTTCTTCTTATATTAAAAAATATCCAGTAAAAAAATAATAAACAGAAAAAAATTCCTAACAGTTATCAATTAGGAATTTTTTTAATTTTTATAGATTTTATATATTTTCTAAAATATAAAATAATCTACTCTCATTTTTAATAGCTATATCATAATAACGTCCATTAATATATGTTTCTAAAGTATCATCATGTGTTTGTGAAAATTTGATTTTTATGATCTTTTTACCATTAGTATTTAAAAATGTTAAAATATATGTTTTAGGTGACTCTACATAAATGCGAACAGTTCGATTCCATTCCACTCTATTATGTTTAGATATATACATAGAACTTGTTAAAAAAGAGATAATATCTTTTGTATCATTATCATTTTGTATCTCTTTTTTTACAACAGAAGACTTAATTCCATTTTTAACTTTTATTGTTAATTCAATAGTTTTTGTCTGTTCTAAACGCTCACTAACTTCAACAAGAGAAAGTTTTGGATTTATAAGAAAAATATATACTATAAATACAAGAATACAAAATATTAAAACAAGCAACTTCCAATGAGAATCAAAAATCCTTTTTAAATTAACCATATTATTGCACTTCTTTCTAAAAATCATGTAAAGAATAATTTAGTATCTTTCTAATCCAAATGCATTATTAATATTAGTTGCCTTAACATAAGCCCAATGACCATTATTACTTGCAGCAATTTCAATACCATTTGTAGGGTATTCATTAATAAAAGCACTATATGGTACTTGTACAACTTTTATTGCATGATCATCTTCTTTTCTAGATAATTAGATAAAATACTATAGATAAACATACCCTAATACTGCTCAAGTATATCTACATTTTAAATTATAATACTATAAATACTTATTAGCAACAACAAGACGTTACTATTTACACCCTAAAATTCAAAGATAAATAGAAATATAAGAAAATTACAAGAATAAAAATAATCTTTTTCTATAAATTTTAAAACTTTAATAAAATCCATTACACTCTATAAATAGATTTTATTAATGATAGAAAGATGAAAGATTTGTGCATATAGTCATATATGCATTAGAAAAGGAATACACTTCTTCTTATATTAAGAAATATACTAAAAAGATAAGGAATAGAAAAAATTCCTAACAATGATTAGGAATTTTTTTCATTTTTATAATTTTTATAAATTTTCTAAAATATAAAATAATTTCTCCTTATTCTCAATAAATATATCATAATGATATCCATTAATATATATGTCTAAATTATCGTCAAGCGTTTGAGACAGTTTGATTTCTGTTATTTTATTTTCCTTAGAATTTAAAAATATTAAGGTATATTCTTTAGGTGACTCTAATTCTACCTTAGGTAATTTAATCCATACATCTTTCTTGGAACCTTTTATATACATAGATATAGATTCTTTTAAAATAAAAACAATATCTTTTACATCCTTATCATTTTTGATTTCTTTTCCACCCAAAGATTTATTTTCATTTATGCTTTTAATTTTTAATTGAATTGTTTTTGTCTGTTCTAAATTTTTATTAACTTTATCAAGATAAAGTTTTGGCCTTATAAAGAAAATCCATACTATAAATATAAGAGTACTTAATATAAAAATAAATAGATTTAAATGGGAATTAAGTATTTTTTTTAAATTAACCATATTACTATCTAGTATCTTTCTAATCCAAATGCATTATTAATATTGGTTGCTTTAATATAAGCATAATAGCTAGTACCATTATTTGATGCAGCTACAATACCGTTTGTAGGATATTTGTTGATAAAATCTCCATATTGTACTTGTACAACTACTCCTCCACTATCTCCAGGAGCAGCGCCACCATTAGAACCGTTAACTAGAACTACATCTTTTAATACAGATTCTATTTCATTACCATCTTTATCTTTATGTACAAAAGTTATTGTATCACTTGGCCACGAAATTTCTCCAATAGTTATCATACTAGATGTTCCAAGTTTAGCTACATAACGACCTTGTAAGTGTCTTTTATCTATTTCAGTAGATACATAATCACCATCTCTTTGACTTAAAATATTTGGATTAAATGTTTGTTCATATTCAAATTTATTTGTAGGGTTTATATTATCAAATGTTTCTACCCAGGCAGCATCTAAATCTTCATCAAATTGAAATTTAGTTACTTTTCCAATATTAGGCAATGAATATATAGTAGAAGTGTTTCCTTTCGCATTGAAGCAATGTGCTGCTGTTACAAATCCTATTCTTTTAGGATCTGATGTTAATCTTGCTCTATATCCAACAGAACAATCACTTTTTTTCTCATTGTTACCAATTATCGTAAAACCAGCTCCTGGATTTATATCTGTAACTTTTATAGTATCATTATCTTTTTCATTATTTGAATCTGATACTACACTATAAACTTCACCCTTATCAAAAACTACTGCAGGTGAGTTTATTACATTTTCTTTAAAATAATTTATAACTTCATCATTATATTCTCTAAAATTAACTATCACGCTATTTTTTTCTACATCTATATGTAGTCCTACAATATTTTTGTTTTCGTTTTTGTTTAAATAATAGTCTAAAATTATATCATGAATTTCTTGCAAATCTAAATAGGAATAGGAAACAAACTCTATATCAATATCTTCACTTACATTCTTAATTGCTTGATAATTATTATATTGTTTATCATTTTCAGCAGGTATAGCACTTTCAACAAATTGAACGACTAAATTATTGTTCTTATTAATATATAAACCACCTATATAATTAGGATATTTTATTTCTCCATTCCTTTTTTTGGAAAAATATTTTTCGATTTTTGTTGCATTATCAGCTGCTTTTTGATTTAGTTCGAGTTTTTTTTCATAATCATCTCCTAATTGATCTATAAGTGCTTTCTCGATTTCTTTGTTTTCTTCTGCTAAAACTTTTGGAGATAATATTAGTATGAACATCAATGTTAATACTAAGTATATACATTTACTTTTTTTCATTTTTAATCCTCCTTGTAATGTATACATAGTATTTTCATCATTCTATTATATAATACAGTATAAAGTACAAATATCATGTATTAAATCTTTTTTCACCTACCTTTTCTAGATAATTAGATAAAATACTATAGATAAACATACCCTAATACTGCTCAAGTATATCTATATTTTAAATTATAATACTATAAATACCTATTTTCAATAAAAAGACGTTACTCAAACAGGAATTTTTTATTTTCAATCATTTTTAAATATGATACAATAATAACAGAAAGAGGGAGAAAAATATGGAAAAAATATACATATTTGGACATAAGAAACCAGATACAGACTCAATCACAAGCTGTATCGCACTTTCTTATTTAAAAAATCAATTAGGTTTTGATACAGAACCTAGAAAATTAGGAGAAGTAAACAAAGAAACAAAATATGCTCTAGACTATTTTAATATAAAAGAGCCAGAATATTTAAACGATGTAAAACTTCAATTAAAAGATATCGATTATCACAAAGATTTTATATTAAATGAAAACGAGTCTATTTATGATGGTTATGAGTATATGTTAAAAGAAGGACTAACAGGTATTCCTATTGTAAAAAAAGATTCCTGTTTCAGTGGATTAATTACCATGAAAGATTTAACAAGATCCTTTTTAAATAACACCCAAAATGCTTTATATACATCATATGATAATTTAATAAAAATATTAGATGCAAAAGAAATATGCCGTTTTGATGAAGAAATATTTGGTGATTTATTAGTAGCATGTTATAAAACAGAAACATTTTTAGATAAAGTAAGTTTAGATAATAATCATGTCTTAATAACAGGAGATAGGGAAGATATCATAAAACATGCCATAGAAGGTCATGTCAAACTAATTATTTTAACAGGAAATTTAGAGATAAATGCAGAACTAATTGCTTTAGCAAAAGAGAACAAAATAAATATACTTTTAAGTTCTTATGATAGTTACCAGGTGGCGAAAATAGCACCCTTAAGCAATTATTTAAAAACAATGGTAACAAGCTACAACACAACAAACTTTGATCATACAGACTATGTAGCAGATTTCTTAGAAATAAATGAAAAACTTCGTCATACAAATTATCCAGTAGTAGACAAAAACAATAAATGTCTAGGGCTACTTAGAATTACAGACTTAAATAGTAAGCATCCAAAAAAGGTAATCTTAGTAGATCATAATGAAAAACTACAAAGTGCAGATGGTATAGAAGAAGCAGAAATTCTAGAGATAGTAGATCATCATAACCTAGGAAGCATTACAACAAATCAACCAATTAATTTTAGAAATATGGCAGT
>JAAWCL010000100.1 GCA_022793235.1 Bacilli bacterium
ATCTCCATCAATACTACCATTATTACCATGCATATCAATATAAGGAAGACGAGCTTTCCAACTTTGACTCATATGTACCATCGCATCATAAATAGAAGTATCACCATGAGGATGATATTTACCAATAACATCTCCAACAGTCGAAGCACTCTTTTTATAAGGTTTATCATAGGTGTTCCTCTCATGATACATAGAATATAAAATTCTTCTTTGCACGGGTTTTAATCCATCACGAGCATCAGGAATGGCACGCTCTTGAATAATATATTTTGAATAACTCCCAAAACGCTCCCCCATTATGTCCTCTAGTGTATAATCAAATATTTTTTCCATTATTTCCGCTGTTTCTTTACTTTTAGCCATTTTATCACCTAATTCCTATATCTTATAATCATCCTCAAGAGTAAACTCTACGTTCTCATCTATCCATTCTTTACGAGGTGCAACAGCATCTCCCATCAAAACACTTACTCGCTTTTCTGCAAGCTGTGCATCTTCAATATTAACACGAATTAAAGTTCGACTGCCAGGTCTCATAGTTGTATCACATAACTGATCTGCATTCATCTCTCCAAGTCCCTTATATCTTTGAATCTCACACTTCTTACCCCTCGCCTTTTCTTTCATTTCTTCAATGGTATAAGCATATTCTATACCTATTTTTTTTCCATAATCTATTTTAAATAGTGGCGGTAAGGCTACAAAAAGTCTTCCATCTTCTATTAAAGGTTTCATATAACGATAGAAGAATGTTAAGAGTAAACACTGAATATGACCACCATCTTCATCTGCATCACTCATAATAATAACTTTTGAATATTCACAATCATCAAGAGAAAAATTAGGACCATACCCTGCACCAATTGTATAAATCATTGTGTTAATTTCCTCATTTTTTAAAATATCCTCTTCTTTAGTCTTCTCCGTATTTAATACTTTCCCACGAAGAGGAAGTATAGCTTGATATTTTCTATCCCTACCTTGTTTAGCAGAACCACCAGCAGAATCTCCCTCTACTAAAAAAAGTTCTTTCTTCGTTTTATCCTTACTTTGAGCAGGAGCAAGTTTTCCAGATAAAGATCTTTCCTTACTATTTTTAGATTTACCTTTACGTGCTTCTTCTCTAGCTTTTCTAGCCGCCTCTCTTGCAAGTTTACTTTTAAGGGATTTATTAATAATTTCAGTAGCAATAATTTTATTTTCCTCTAAAAACATTTTTAACTGTTCATTTGTAATCGCATCAACTACATTACGAGCTTCAGGTGTTCCAAGTTTAGATTTAGTTTGTCCTTCAAATTGTAATAAATCTTCAGGTATTTTTATGGAAATAACTGCTGTAAGTCCCTCCCGCACATCACTTCCATCTAAAGAAGTATCCTTGCCTTTAATAAATCCATTCCCCTTAGCATAATCATTAAAAACACGCGTTAAAGCAGTCTTAAATCCAACCTCATGACTTCCTCCATCCACTGTTTTAACATTATTAACAAAAGAAACAATATTCTCACTATATGTGTCAGTATATTGCATAGAAATATCAACTTCAATTCTATCCTTTCCACCATTAAGATTAAGAACTTTATGAAGAACACCTTTACCTTGATTCAGGTATTCTACAAACTCTTCTATTCCTTTTTCATAACAAAATTTTGCACTTCTTAAATCTTCTTCATCAAAAACTTCAATAGTAAGACCTTTTAATAAAAAAGCTGATTCTTGCATTCTCTCACAAATGGTTGTATAGGAAACATGAATAGATTGAAAAATAGCACTATCAGGTAAAAAACGTATAGTAGTACCTGTTTTATTCGTTGTTCCAATTTTTTTTAGGGGAACAGTAACTGTACCACCATTTTCGCATCGCATATAATAAATCCCTTTATCACGACAAATGGTAGCTTCCAAATACTTAGACAAGGCATTCACAACGCTAGAACCAACACCATGAAGTCCGCCTGATACTTTATAACCATCATTTTCAAATTTACCACCTGCATGAAGAATAGTAAGTATAACTTCAGGCGTAGAACGACCAGAAGAATGCATTCCAACAGGCATTCCTCGTCCCTGATCCTCTACACTAATAGAATGATCTTGATGAATAACTATTTTTATATACTTTCCATATCCATTGATTGCTTCATCAATAGAATTATCAACAATTTCCCAAATTAAATGATGAAGTCCTCTTTTATCAGTAGAACCAATATACATACCAGGACGCTTCCGAACCGCATCAAGACCCTCCAAAATCTTAATCGAATCATCATCATATTTTAATGCCATACTTATCACTTACTCCCATCTTCTTTTATTCATTATACAAAAGGAAAAAACTCTTTTCAAATTATATTTACAAAAATTTACATAAAATGATTACGAACAAGATACTTACGAATATCTTCCGAATCAATTTTTAAAATTTTATCTACAACCTCTGCTAAAGTCAAATTTTTCATTTTAACAAAGATTTCTTCACTAAAAAAATACCAAAGCATCTCTTCTGATACATTAAAATTCTCCTTTAATAAATTTTTCTTTCGAATTGTTAATACTCTATAAACTTTATTATAAAGTTCCTCTTTTGAATGAATCTCTATCTTCATATTCATACCTACTTCTTCATTTTTGCCCTTGGAAAAGCATTATAATACACTTCTTTTAAATGTTCCGTCGTGACATGAGTATAAATTTGTGTAGCACGTATAGACTCATGACCAAGCAGCTTTTGTACACTAAGAATATCACATCCCTCATTTAATAAATGTGTAGCAAATGTATGTCTAAGCATATGTGGAGAAATATTCTTAGTAAGTGTCGTTTTTTTAATAATACGATTTAAAATATCTCGAACACCTCTTTCAGTAAGTTGTGTTCTTCTATTTCCTAAAAACAAGTAATCTAAATGATCTACATTTAATTTTTTATAACCATCCTTCAAATAAAGATCTAAAATATCTTTTGTATATTCTCCAAAATAAACAATACGTTCTTTATTTCCTTTCCCTAAAACACGAATCATTCGCTCACTTTTATTAATATCAGAAAGTCGAATACGAACTAACTCACCCACTCGAATACCTGTAGCATAAAGCATTTCAAGAATCAAAGAATCTCTTTGCCCAAAAGGAGTAGAAAGATCAGGTATACCAAACAACTCTTCTAATTCATTATACTCAAAATATCTAGGAAGTCTTTTTTCTTTTTTAGGACCTGTAACATAACAAAAAGGATTATTTTCTATCTTTCTCTCATGAATCAAATAATCATAAAAAGTTCTAAGAGCGGATAAATTTCTACAAATTGAAGAATTTTTCTCTTTTCTTTCCTCTTTCAAATACATAAGATAAAATCGAATACCAGAATACTCTATTTTTGTATAATTAAGACCTTCCTTTTCTAAATAAACTGCATAACAATCTAAATCTTTTCTATAATTAATAATTGTATAATGAGAATAATGCTTTTGATACTCTAAATAATCTATAAACTTACTTATCACTTCTTTTTTCATATACCCTATTTCCTATATACATATTCCCTATCATAATCTTCTCTCAAAAAATGATCTCCCATTCCATGATAAGCCTCTATTCTTTTCTCTTGTTTTGGTTTTAAATCGAATGATGAAAAAGAAGAATTTGAATACGGAGAAGAAACAGAATGACTTATAGAGAATGATTCCTTTTTCTTCTCTTGTAGAATAAAATCATATAAAATTCGAGCATAATAATATGAATCATTTGCAATTACAATCGTATCTATAATCATTTTAATAAGTTTATAATAATCCTTTTTTGTTTGCTCAGAAAGATCATAAGTACGCATTTTTTTCAATAGAAAACGTAAATGATTTTGATAATTATAGTCACTACCAAGAAAAAAATCATATTCTCTATATATCTGTAAAATCAACTTAGAACTTTTTTCTTTTTTCAAAGACATTTTAATTCGATTTAATAAAATTTTATTATCCATACAATTAATCAAAGAAGAATAAAAAACATCTAAAGAAATAATTTTTCCTTGATTAACCATCTGTAAACGCAGCTTCCCACTTCGATCAGAAGGATTTACAATCTTTCTTCGATAATCCTGATATCGAAGATAAAATGCATCTATTTCAGCCCTAAAAGACCCCATTAAATAAAAGTTATGAAAGTCAGCATATTGTGAAGTTACTCTATCAATATGCTGTAATTCTTGTTGCTTTATTAAAAAAAGGGTTTTATCCTTTGAAAAAGAAAGAACTAAATCTGCAAACATACTATCACACACCTTCTAAACTAGTCTTCTTTACTATAATCACATTTACTACATTTTATTTTATCTTTATGTTCAACCAAATAATTACCACACTCTGTACAATTTTCCTCTAATGGTTTGTCCCAAGAGGCAAACTTACATTTAGGATAATGATCACACCCATAAAAAACTTTCCCTTTTCGTGTCTTTTTTTCTATAATAGTACCATCGCACAAAGGACAGGGCATCACTTCAATTTGTTCTACATCCTCCTTTTTAATATATTTACACTCAGGATAATTTGAACAAGCAGTAAATGCACCATATCTACCATTACGAATAACAAGGGGATTGCCACATTCAGGACAGACCTCTCCTGTCTCTTGTGGTGCCTTTTTCTCCATAGCATCAAAAGCATTCAAAACCCTAGGTTCAAATAAATCATAAAATTCTTGCAAAACCTTATTCCAAACTAAATCCCCCTCTGCAATTTTATCAAGATCATCTTCCATATCTGCTGTATATTTAACATTAATTAAATCTGAAAAAAATTCCTGTAATTTATCAGTCGTTTCTACTCCAATTTCAGTAGGAGCAAATTTCTTCTCTATCAACTCTACATAATTTCTTTCCTTTAATGTATCAATAGTTTTTGCATACGTAGAAGGTCTACCAATACCTAAATCCTCCATCTCTTTAATAAGTTTAGCCTCACTATATCGACTAGGGGGTTTTGTAAAATGTTGTTCCTTTACAACTTCTTTAGAAACATAAGTATTCCCTTCAATAATTTCTGGCAAAATTTTATCTTCACTAGATTCATATTCTGAATATACTTTTAAATATCCTGAAAAAATTAAAACCTGACCTGTTACTTTAAATTTGTAATCATGATTATCTAAAATAATAGTAGTCTTATCAACAGTAGCAGCCTTCATTAAAGAGGCAAGAGTACGCATATAAATTAAGCGATAAAGTTTATACTCATCTTTTGATAAATACTCTTCTACACTCTCAGGCGTTCGATTTACACTAGTAGGTCGTATTGCTTCATGAGCATCTTGCACATTTTCAGTTTTTTTACTCTGCTTAATATAACCAATATAATCTTTACCATAATTTGCATCAATATAAGCAAAAGCACTTTTCGTATAATCATCGCTCAAACGCGTAGAATCTGTTCTCATATAAGTAATGAGACCCACTGTTTCATTTAACAAATCAACACCCTCATATAACTTCTGTGCTATAGACATAGTTTTTTTAGCAGAAAAACCAAGCTTTGTAGAAGCTTCTTGTTGTAAAGTACTAGTAATAAAAGGATATTTACTATTTTTAGACTGCTTCTTTTTGGTGATACTTTCCACAACAAATTGCTCCCCCAATTGTTTTAAAATTAAATCCGCTTCCTCCTCATTTTTTATTTCAATATCTTTCTCTTGATATTTAAACAAATCAGCTTCAAATTCAGGATCTATAAATTTAGCATCAATTGTCCAATACTCTTCCTTTTGAAAAGCCTCGATCTCACGTTCTCGATCAACAATTAATTTTAAAGCAACACTTTGTACACGCCCCGCAGATTTAGCTCCTATCTTAGATTGTAATAACTTACTAAGTCGAAATCCAATAATACGGTCCAAAATTCTTCTAGTTTCTTGGCTTCTAACCATTTTCTCATCAATAACTGTAGGATGTTCTATAGCTTCTAAAACCTTATCATGTGTAATTTCATTAAACAAAATACGTTTATATTTTTCTTCATCAATACCTAAAGTATCTTTTAAATGCCATGCAATCGCTTCTCCCTCACGATCAGGATCACTTGCAAGATAAATCATATCACTATCTTTAACATCTTTTTTTAACTCTCGAATCAATTTAGTTTTACCCTTTACATTCGTGTAATTAGGAGTAAAACCATTTTCAATATCCACACCTAAACCATATTTTCCACTTGTTGCTAAATCTCGAATATGACCAACACTAGATACTACTTTATAATTATCACCTAAATATTTACCAATTGTTTTACTCTTACTTGGACTCTCCACAATAACTAAATTTTTCATAATCATTCTCTCCTCTATATTTTACATTATTCATCACAGTATCTATTATAATTATAAGCATGAACCAAACAAATTCACGAAACTTTTAACATTTTTACAGGTAAAATTTCTGAAACGGGCTTAAATGTTTTCCTATGTTCTTTTATAATACCATATTTTTTAATAGCCTCAACATGTTTTTTAGTAGGATATCCCTTATTATTTTTAAAATCATACATAGGATATTTTTCATCGAGTTTATAAAGCATTCTATCCCTTGTAACTTTAGCAACCACACTCGCAGCAGATATAGTAATACTTTTTAAATCTCCTTTTACAATAGAAGTAGTCGGAATAGGAATAGAAAGTTTCATAGCATCAATTAAAATGTGTTCTGGAACAATTGGACAATTTTTTATAGCATCCAGCATAGCAAGTTTAGTAGCCTCATAAATATTGACTTCATCAATAATATTTTCAGATATAATTCCAACACCTATAGCAAGAGCTTGACTTTTTATTTGTTCATAAAAATACTCTCTTTTTTTCTCACTTAATTTTTTAGAATCTGTTAAACCATCTAATTGAAAATCATTAGGCAAAATAACACATGCTGCAACAACAGGTCCAACAAGAGGTCCTCGTCCAACTTCATCAACACCCGCAATAAACTGAATTCCCTGATCTCGTAAAGAACGTTCGTAAAAATAATTATCAATATCATCCATATTGATTCTTTTAGTTTGTACTCGTTTCTTTTCCATAACTACCACCCCTTATAGTATATATCTATAAATTGACATTTGACAACAACATTTTTTTATAAATCTATCTCTTCTATACGATCAAAAGTAACCAAACCTAATCGATTTTCTTGTAAATCACTAATAATAATTCGACTTACTTTTTCATAATCAATAACCCCACCTTTTTTTAAAGCACCTCTTTTTAAAGCAATAGAATTCATCTCCTCTATTAAATCATCAGAAAGAGACAAAAGCCCATACCTTTCCTCAAGCCTTTCCTTATAAAGAGTATACATCTTTCTTAAAATAAAAGAACTCATCTGATAAGAATCAACAACCTCCTCTTTTATAGATGAAAGACAAGCAAGCCTCATAGCTTCTTCTTGATTTTCAAACTTAGGCCATAAAACACCTGGAGAATCTAAAAGTTCAATATTTTTACCTACTCGAATCCAAGAGAGTTGCTTAGTAAAACCTGGTTTACTACCAACACCTGCTTTATTTTGCCCTACCAGTTTATTAATTAAAGTAGATTTTCCCACATTAGGAACCCCCACTACAAGTACACGAATAGCCCTTCTTTTTAAACCTTTTTTTTCCATTTTCAAAAATTCCTCTTCCATCAATTCATTTGTCTTGAAAAGAATTTTATTAATACCTTCTTTTCCTATAGAAGAAGAAATAACAATATACCCAGAATTTTCATAATATTTTATAAATTTATCTGTCTCTTTCGAATCACAGAGATCATATTTACTCATAATCATAATTTTCTTTTTATTTTTAATTATTTCATCTATATCCTTTATTTTTGAAGAAATAGGCATTCTAGCATCCACCACTTCATACACAACATCAATCAAATTAAGTTTTTCCCTGATTTCTCTTTTTGTCTTTGCCATATGGCCAGGATACCAGTTTATATTTGTCGAATTTTGTCGATTATCCATTTGTTTCACTTCCTATCTTCTATCACTCTTACTTTTATCCCAATAACTCCATATTTATCTTGTTCTTCTTTAGAATAATACTTTTCCATATCTTTAGGATTTGCTATATCATATTTGTCATATCCTATTGCTATTTTATCAAAATGTTTATATAATTCTTTAAAATTCGAATATTTATATAATCCCTCTATTTTAACTATAATTTTTTCTAAAGTTACTCTATTTGTAAATTCTATGAAGTCATTTTCTTTTAATAATTGTCTTTTTTCATCATTTAATCGTAATTCTATAGTTTTTGTTCCATTCTTTATAAGATTAAAGGGGTTATTATTTAAATTCATTCTATGTTTCATACTATTTCTCCATAACTCCTTATTATTTAATTTTCATAATCATAATCCCATAAGCTTAATTTACCATTTACTTCAATAGGATTTATTTTTTCAATGTTTTCTAATTTAAATCCATATCCATCCCAATCATTCGATGTTTTATTTATTACGCCTTTATATACTATTGGATCTTTTTTAGCTAATACATCTCTTAATCTATCATCAACTTTGACACAATCAGTAATTATTGCCTTTGCAATAATTTGACCAACTGGATATTCTAAATTTAAATGTTTGAATCTCTCCATTGCCTTTTTATCTATCCCTTTACCTGCATGAATTAATATATCTCCACAATATTTAGTTTTCCATGTTCTAAATTCATATTCTTTATAACCTTCTGCTATTAATGTTGCCCATGGTTGTTTAATTGTTATTGCTTTCATTTTACCTCCAATTAACTTTATCTGTATAAATTTTCCAATACTCTAGTTAAACAATCTTCTGCAGTTTTATCTGTATCTGAAAATCTAATTCTAACTAATTTACCATTCACTTTAAATATATATGGATTTTTTACTTTAGTCAAAAAATCTAATATTCTTTCTTCCCTAAGTTTTCTTCTATCTATTTTTATAGAACTTATTTCATCTACATC
>JAAWCL010000011.1 GCA_022793235.1 Bacilli bacterium
AAAAATAATTTTCTCTAATATATTTGTGTTGAGGACCTCTACAACCATTTCTATTGTTATTAAACCTAATAATTATTTTTTTTAATAATTCTATATTATGAGTAAGACTATAATCATCTAGCATTGTTCTAATTGTATTTATTTCATTTTTTGCAATTTTCTCTCTATTAATTACTAGGATTGAAATATTTCCAAAATCTTTAGCCGCTTTTATTGAGTTAAATACTAATTCATCATATTGCTTTTTTTCTTCTGGAGTTAATAACATAATCTCTTCCACTTCCTGGTCTAAAACAATAAAGTCTGGGTTTTTCTTAAATTCAGGAAATGATGTATCACTATTTTTTCTTTCATAGTCCAATTCATTATGTCATTTGCGAGTATGATTAATAAATTCATCTGGAAAATATAATTTCGAATATAATTCTACTCCCATATCTATACTATTTGGAGTGCTATTTATATCTTCAATTCCACCACCTAAAAAGCTTTTTTCATCAAAATTTAAAAAACCTAATTTAATATGGATATTTCCATCTGCTTCTGCAAAAGCAAGATTATCGTTTCTGATAAGACTTACTGCATTTACATGACTTCTATATCTCTTGTTATTCCAATTTTCACAGTAATTTTCTGAATTTTGATTAGCATGATAAAAGACTCCTAATGATTTAACTATAGCATAAAAATCTTCTAAAGAATCATAAAATCTTATTCCATCTATTGTATACATTAAGTTATCATCTTCAAATCTTGGTTTACACTTGTTAAATTCTCTAGCATAAAGTAATAATAAATTTTCTTCCATCAAGTTATTATTGAATAAGTTTATTTCATATTCAGGATTATGAATAAACTCATGCGCTACATTTTTTAGTTTTTCTATATCGTCAGTTTCTAGTAGCATTTTTAATGCCAATAATTCTATAAAACCTGGATTTGTATAATATTCTGATGAAACTCCATTCGTATTAAAAGCTTTAACAAAGTAATTCGCATAACTTAAATCCATAGCAAATAAAATCCAAATTATATTTTCTTTTAATTCTTCGAGTGAAATATCCTTACTATTCACCTGTTCTTTTAAAATATTTTTTACTGCATCATTATAATTAACTATCTCATCAATCGTTGTTGGAACGCAAATGCCTGTTTTTAATATAACAGCAATATTTCCTAGCATTTTTTTATCTATTTTACCATTCGTATTTTCATAATTTTGTAACAATCTAAAAAATGAATCAATATTATCTAAGTTTTTTTCGTCATTCTTAGCAGGAATGGAGGAAAAGCCTATATTATCAATTATTATTGATATTATTTTATTTGGATTGATTCCATATCCAATACAATACTCAGTAATTCTTTTTAAAACAGATAATTCATAATCATCAAGACTTAATAATTTATCTTGAATTATTGTATCTATAACTAATTCATCAATTACAGGGGTTAAAAAAGCATATTTAGTATCTAATACATAAGGATTTAATGTAAGCAATAATTCTTCATTTTTTTCTTGTAATTTTTTTATTAAAGATTTTTGGTAATCATTTAAACGAATTGAAGTATATAAAGATTGTACTGCTTTAGTATCTTTTGATAATGTTGCTAAAGAAAACTTATCTGCTGGATTAATAGGTTTTTCAATGAATTTTAATGTATCTTTCCATCCAACAGAAAAGCAATGATATGCAATCATTTCATCATTATTTTTACAATTATTACAAATTTCTAGCCATATTTTGCATGCTTCGATTTTCTTCCTCATAGATTCACCTCTTTTAGTAAAATTTTACACTAAAATAACTATTTTTTTAAGATATAATTTTGAATTTATACTTAAATAGATTAACAGAGTGTCTGCTGGTTCAATAACTATTATTCATGTTACTATTTATTTTATATCAGAGGAATTTATAGAGTTTTTTAAATCTTAAATATTGGTACAAATCCTTTATTTTAGAGATAAACTTGCCATTAAAGAGTTGCTTGTAATATACATTTATTCTACTAGAAATATATCTATTCTCTATTTCTTTATTCAATTTATTTAAACAAAAAAAGCATTAAAAAATTCAAAAGAAATGTACATAAAATCTTTAAAACTATTTTAGAATATATTATAATATTTATATAAAATTTATAGGCAAATATGTTATATTTTAAAATGTTAATTTATCATATAAAAGTAACTTGTTAAGGAGATTTATTACGTATGAAAAATATAAAAAAAGAAGAACTTGAAAAATTGGTTGGAATTGATAAAGTCGATATTTTTTATAATATTGTTAATGAAATAACAAAACTTTATGATATGGAACAAGTATGGAATAAAGGTGGCAAAAATTGGACTTATGAATATAAGTTTAGTAAAAGTGGAAAAACTTTATGTGCGTTTTATTTTAAGGAGAATACATTGGGATTTATGATTATTTTTGGCAAAGATGAAAGATCTAAAGTTGAGGAAAGAAGTAACGAACTTTCATTTAGTGTATTGGAAGCTTATAATAATGCTGAAACATTTCATGATGGAAAATGGTTTATGTTTAATATAATAAATAATTCAATAATAGAAGATTTAAAGAAATTACTATTTATAAAAAGAAAACCAAATAGATTATAAATAATAGAAATTCATTTTGCTAGAAAGAAGGTGATAAATATGAAAACCTGGTTTAAAGAACATAAAAAAGTAATTGGATGGATAATAATTTTAGTGGCTGTAGCTGTTGTTTGTGCAATAAACTTATTCTAAACAATTATAATTGATGTTATTTATAATTATTTGAAAGTAGCTTGTTAAAAAGCTTTTTTTGTGTTGCTATGAATAACTTACGTTGAAAGAAAAGGAATATTTAGTTTTGTAGTACTAGGTACTCTTTTTATTAATATGGTCAAAATGGTCATAATAAAGAGTATTATGATTTCAAATATTTTTCTCTACTCTTTTCCCCCTTCTCTTTCCTTTTTTGAAGTATTTTTATAATGATAGTGCTAAAAAATTGGTTAAAAATATTGATAAAGAAGTTTTTCATAATTTATTTTTTTAGGGGTGTATTGTTGTTACCTCATCAAATTAATAGAAAATTTGAACTTTAATGTTTCGAATTTTTATATGCTTTTAAATCAGTTGGGAAATAGATATTATGGAGCATATCAGAATTAATTAAAATATGATTTATCATACAATTTATTCTAAAAATCATATATGTAAATCTGAAAAATAAGATTGTTTTTTAATAACTACTTTTATTTTATTATTAATTTATACAATTTTCATCCTATTATTAATAGTACTAAACTATGATATAATAAGATATATCTGCTTTGGAGGTAATATTATGTCTAAAATATCAAATGTAATAACAATGTTAAATTTATTATCAAATGGTAAAAAATATAGTATAGATGAACTTTCTAAAATCTTAGAAGTTACTCCACGGATGATTAGGATATATAAAAATGAGTTAGAAAAGTCTGGCATTTATATT
>JAAWCL010000101.1 GCA_022793235.1 Bacilli bacterium
CCTGTACGAATTGTATTTTCTACATTACCCTTTTTAGTATAAGTAAATACAGCATAAGTAATTCCTACTACGAATACTAAAAGTAATACTAAGCCTAAAACTGATACGATGATTTTATTTTTATTATTCTGTTCTTTTTTATCCATTTTCTTTACACTCCTATTTTTCAATATCTATTATTTACTCATTTTCTTATCTTATACATAATAGATATCTTATAAATTCATTTTAGTATAATTTGTAGGTAATGTAAATAACTTATTTGAATATATTTTATTAATGTATAAATAAATAACTCATAAAAATGTAAATGCCTGTAAATTAAAATATTTTATATTCTTTTAAATATGAAAAAACTAGTTCAAAATATATTAAACTAGTTTTTCTTTTAATTATCCGAATTGCCTAATAATTTTAATAGATCCACAAAGATATTAATAAAATCTAGATATAGCTGAAATGCTCCATAAATTGGTCCTGCTTCACTATTTACAAGTGCTAATCTTTCTACATTCTTCATATCATAGATAACATATCCTAAAAAGATCACTACAGAAATTAAGGTAATTATTAGATCCATTGTACTTGATTTTATAAAAATATTAACAATGCTTGTAACTATTACTGCTAGTAAAGCCATCATTAGAAAACTTCCCCAACCTGATACATCTTTTTTTGTGGTATATCCGATTATTGCAAATATTAAAAATGTTATAGCTGTTACTAAAAAAACAAACATTATGGATGATAAATTATAGACTATAAATATTGTTGAAAAAGTTATTCCTGTTATAAAAGAATAAATTAGATAACAGATACTTGCTGTTATTTTACTCATTTTACTTATCCTAACAGAGAAGAAAATTGCTACACCTAGTTCAATCACTATTAATAACCAATATGGTACAGTTGAAACCAAGTTATAAACCATCTCTTCATTTATAGATAGACAATATCCTGTTAAGAATGTGACCAAAAGTCCTACAAATAACCAAGTAAATACTTTTGGATACAATTCATTTTTATTCATCTATTTCATTCCTCCTATATTTATATTATAAGCGATAAGAGCTCATTTTAAAAGTAATTTTAAATAAAAATCTAGGATTAATATACATTATTTTGCTGTACTAACTTATTTTTGCTTTATTTTATGTTTAACCTTTCTTCTTGCTTTTGTGGAAATATTAACATTAACTCATCTAAATCTGCATTAGCATATTTCTTGTAAAAAGTTCGCATCACTTGTATCTAATATATTATCTCGATTTTTTCAATAGTTTTATACCTGATTTTATAAAGTGATGTTTTTCTTCTTTTTTCATTTTACATTTATTTTGAATTTATTATCTATTCCATAAATTTTGTGGATAAATTTCATCATCAATCATTTTATTTAAAATATTCATTAGAACAGGTTTATCTTCTTTATAGGTAATTCCATACCAAACTGCTGAAGTCTCAATTACTTTCATTGTAATTTCTTCACTTTTTAGATATTTTTGTAATAGGTCTGATATAAAATATTCTGCTTCTTCTAAATTGTTTTTATTCTTCTCTAAAAATAAAGGAAAGTCTTGTTCTAAATATGTAAATACTGTTGGTGTAAATAAAAACATATTCATTGATGCTATCTCATTTTCTATTGGTGTCGCAGAATCTCCATTCATTGGATAAGCAATTATTCCCTCTTTTTCTTTCTGGACTTTACTTTCTACTAGATCTATTAAATAATTATCTTTTGTTTTACATATACCTCTTTTTACCGCTCCATTTTCTGACATTGTATTTTTAACATAATAAGCTATCATAGCATAATTATTAGAGTCTATTGGGACATTTTTTAAATACGTTATCGCCTTTACAAAAGCATCTCTTCCATAAAAATCGTCTGCATTAATTACTAAAAAGGGAGTTTTTACATAATCTTTTGCGCAAAGAATTGCATGTGCTGTCCCTAGTGGTTTTTCCCTTTTTGGTAGTGTATAACCATTTGGTAAATTATTTATATTTTGAAATGCATACTCTACCTTTATTTTATCTGTTATTCTACTTCCAATTGTTTCTTTAAAGATTTCATGCATCTCTTTTTTGATTATAAAAACTATTTTTGTAAAACCTGCTTGTATTGCATCATAAATTGAATAATCAATAATGAACTCATTATTCGGTCCCACTCCTTCTATTTGTTTTAATCCACCAAATCTACTTCCTAGACCAGCGGCCATAATTACTAATGTTATTTCTTTATTATTCATAAAGTGTACCTCTTTTCCATTCGAATGAAAGTTTATTTTTTCCACAAATCTTGTGGATAAATACCTTTTTTTGTCATATTATTTATTGCCCTTTTTACTATTTCTAGGTCCTCTTTATAAGTAATTCCATACCAAGAACTTGTTGTTTCAATTACTTTTGTTGTTACTAACTTTTTTTTCAATAATTTTTGTAATAAATCTGGAATTAAATATTCTGCCTTATCCATCTTTTCTTTGTTTTCTTCGAAAAAATCTTTAAAATTATTATGAATAAATGTAAATATTGTTGGGGTAAATAAAAGCATATTCATCGATACAGATTGCTCTTTTTGAATCGTAAAAGGGGGAGCTCCATTTAGGGGACTTGCTATTATTTTTTCATTTTCTTTTATAACACTACTTTCTATTAGGTCTGTTAAATAACCATTTTTTACATTACAAACTCCTCTTTTTACTGCTCCATTTTCTGTTAAGGTATTTATTATATGATATGCAATCATAGCATAATTATTTGATTGTATATCTATGTTTCTTAAGTAAGATGCGGCTTGTATATATGCATCTCTTCCATAAAAGTCATCTGCATTAATGATTGCGAAGGGATCTTTTACTTTATCTTTACAACAATAAATAGCTTGGGCTGTGCCTAATGGTTTTTCTCTATTTAGTATAGGACAATCTTCTGGTAATTTGGACATTTCTTGAAATATATATTCTACTGGAATATGTCCTTCTACTCTCTTTCCTATTGTATCTATAAATGTCTCATACATTTCTTTTTTGATTATAAATATTATTTTCGTAAAACCTGCTTGTATTGCATCATAAATTGAATAATCAATAATGAACTCATTATTTGGTCCTACTCCCTCTATTTGCTTTAATCCTCCAAATCTACTTCCCATTCCTGCTGCCATAATTACTAATACAATATCTTTATTCATATGTTCTCCTTTTTTATTATACTTTTGCAAGTTTCTTATGATTTTTCATTAATTTTTTTATTCCATGTGGATGTTGAAAAGCGACGCTTACTAAGGTATTGGTCACTTCTACTACCCTTCCTGTACCAAATGTTTCATGGTATACAAAATCTCCTACTTGATAGTCTATGACTTCTTCTCTAAACATACTTGAGGTATCTTTCTTTTCTACTTCTGTTTTTCTTTCTTCTTTTTCGATATTTTTATTTGATTCTATTAAACTTTGGTCTATTTCACTAATAAATCTACTTGGAGGATTTGCAGCTTCTTTTCCAAATAAAGTACGTAGTCTTGCATTTACTATATGTAAATCTTTTTTAGCACGAGTTATTGCTACATAACAAAGTCTTCTTTCTTCTTCTAGATCAATATTTTCAAAGAGGCTGTTTGCATGTGGAAATATTCCTTCTTCTAAGCCTACAATGAATACATAATCGAATTCTAGACCTTTTACTGAATGAATTGTCATCAAGCTAATTCTATTGTCATCATCATTATATTCCTCTATATCACTTACCAGACTAATCTCCATTAAAAAGTCTTCTAAAGAGATTAATCCTTCTTTTTCTTCAAAAGCTTTTGTTATAGATTTGAACTCTTCTAGGTTTTCTAGTCGAATATCTGCTTCTAGGGAGTGTTCATTCTCAAGTTCTGTTTTCATGCCTGTTTTATCTAATACCTTATCAATTAATTCTGTTAGAGTGACTTCTTCTGAGAGGCTTTTTAATTCTTCTATAATCTTTTTAAAGGCTATTTCTTTTCCTGAGTCAATCGCTTCATACATACTTATATCCAAATTATCTGCTTTTTCTCCTAAATTGGTAATTGATTTTAGACCAATTCCTCTTTTAGGCGTATTAATTACTCGTGTTAGACTTACATTATCACGACTATTATGAATTAGTCTTAAATAAGCAATTAAATCTTTTATTTCTTTTCTATTATAGAAATAAAAACTTCCAATAACCTTATATGGTAAATTTTCTTTTAACATTTCTTCTTCTAAAATACGCGATTGGGCATTGGTTCTATAGAGAATGGCTATATCTTTATAAGAGTTTTGCTTATTTATTAATTCTTTTATTTTTCGAATTACATATAAGGCTTCATCTCTTTCATTAAAAGCCCTATAATACTTAATTTTCTCTCCTTGTTCATTTTCTGTCCAAAGTTTTTTATCTTTTTTTTCTTTATTATGTCTAATTACTCCATTTGCAGCATCTAGAATTGTACCTGTTGATCTATAATTCTGTTCTAATAAGATGGTCTTTGTATTTTGATAATCCTTTTCAAAATTTAAGATATTTTTATAGTTTGCTCCTCTAAAAGAATAAATACTTTGGAAATCGTCTCCTACTACCATAATATTCTGATATTTGGAACTTAGCATTTTTGCTAAAATATATTGGGCTTTATTGGTATCTTGATATTCGTCTATTAAAATATACTTATATTTTTCTTGGTATTTTTCCAAAATCTCATTATTTTCTTTAAATAATCTAATTGGTAAAATAAGTAAATCATCAAAGTCAACAGAATTATTTTTTTGTAATTTATCTACATATCTTTTGTATACTTCACAGGCTACTTGATCAAAGTCACTTGTTGTATAGTTTTCATATGCACTAGGACTTATTAATTCATTTTTACAATTACTTATTTTATTACGAATTGCTCTTGGATTATACATTTTAGGATCATAATTATTCTCTTTTAGTATTTTTTTTATTACTGATAGTGAGTCATCACTATCCATGATTACAAAGTTATTATCATATCCGAGTACTGCACAATTTTCCCTTAATAGTCTTAATCCAAAACTATGAAATGTCGAAATTTGTATATATTTGGCTAATTCTCCTACAAGTGAAAATACCCTATCTTTCATTTCTTTTGCTGCTTTGTTTGTAAATGTAATGGCTAAAATATTGTATGGTGCTATTTCCAACTCTTCTATTAAATATGCGATTTTAGTTGTTAAGACTTTTGTTTTTCCACTTCCTGCTCCTGCTAAGACTAAAAGTGGTCCTTCATTATACAAAACAGCTTCTTTTTGTTGTTTATTTAAATTTTCTATGTTCATAATTTTATACCTCTTGTATTTATTATAGCATTATATAGGTGATTATAGCAAAAAAAAGAGAAGGTGAACTTAATAAAATGTAACCTATAAAGTGGACTTTCAAAAAAAAGAGAGATCCACTTTATGGGTTTTTATTATGTCTTGATGTATAATATAAGAAAGTTGGTGATAATTATGTCAAAAATAATATTTACAG
>JAAWCL010000102.1 GCA_022793235.1 Bacilli bacterium
TGAAATGTACATTAAATAAAATCTTCAATAATGATCCTAAGAATAAGCTAAGAAAAACAATCTTATAGTCCTTTAATACCTGTACAATAGTAACAGTCGCAGTATAAATCGACATAAAAAGAGCAATATATACAAAGTAACAAAATACAGAAGCACCATATTTACTAGATCCATAAAAAACCATCCAAACAGGTTTAGCAAGAAAGCTTAAACCAATAGTCATAGGAACAGTTAAAAAAAGTAAAACCTGTAAAGTTTGATTAACCTTTTTATTAACATCCTTTTTATCCCCTACAACAAAACTGGCAGTTAAATTTGGAATAAGACTTACAATAACACCTGTAGATACAGCAGATATAATCATGTTAAATTTATTTCCCCAAGTAGAAATAATACTCATAACACTTTCAGCATCTGAAACAGAATAAGAAAGAGTATCAGCTAAAGTTTTAACAACTGTTGTCATATCGATAAAATCATACAAAGACTTAAATCCATCTATCATAATAAAAGGCAAAGAATACAAAAGTATTTTTTTTAAAATAGCCTGATTTGTAATAGTTGGCTCTTTAACATTTAAGTCCCTTTCATTAAGTGCCTTTTTATTTTTACGTACAACATCCAATAAGTAAAAATAAGAAACTAATGCTCCAGCAGTAGCGCCAAAAACAGCAATACCAACAGCAGTAGCAATAGATTGATGAAAAACCTTTATGGCTAAAAAACTACCAAAAATAATAAGTCCAACACGAACAACCTGCTCAATAACATTAGAAATAGAAGTAGGGGCTAAATATTTATGTCCCTCTAAATATCCTCTATAAATACTCAACAAAGGGACAACCACAATTGCAGTAGAAATAATACGAATAACAAAAGTAACATCAGAAAGTGTATTTCCCCCACTAAGATCTCCTAAAATCGCATGACTAATGCTCGGAGCAAAAATAAACAAGACAATAAAGGCTATAAACCCTAATAAAACAGCCACGCTTCTACCTAATTTAAAGGCCCTCATCTTGGCATTATAATAACCAAGGGTATGATATTCACTAATAATTTTACTAACAGCAAGTGGAATACCAGCACTAGAAAGACCTAAAAATAAAGAATAAAGTGTATAAGCATAGCCATATAAAGCTCCCCCCTGCTCTTTTACAACGGCATTAAAAGGAATAACATACAAAATACCTAAAATTTTACTAATAACAATACCTAAGGTAGAAATAAAAGCTCCCTGTAAAAAAGTATTTTTAACTAAAATTTTCTTACTATTCTTTTTTTTAGTATTTGATTTTGCCTTCAATAAAATCACATCCCTAACCAAAAACAATTTTACCATACTTAATAAACTTTGACTAGAACTTAGCAAAATCTATCTATAAATAATCATAGCAGAAAAACAATAAATTTGCTCTTCACTATAAACAGAAGCACTAACCTGAAACTTAATATCAATAAGTTCTCCATTCATCCCCTCTAAAAAGGAATTCATACTATTTTGTAAGTCCACTTCACTTTCTTCATCAAAAATTTTAACTTTCATATCATTCACCTATTTTATTATAAAAAAAAATTTCCACAAAAATTGTGGAAAAAAATTTTATCTAACCAACTTTTTATAATTTTCTATCTTATGCATTAAGAAATTAATTTGATCTTCACAACGATTTAAATTAAAATGAAACCACTTCTCCCAATTTTCTTCTATAGGAGCAAGGATAAGATCTCGAATAAAGTCCCTATATTGACCTCTATATTGAAAATAAGTTTTAGTATTATAAAATACAGGAGTAGAGAAATCATAACCAAAATTTTTAAGTGTAAGATCATATAACTTTATATTTTGAAGTAATCTAGCATATCGAGTATTACCATCATCAAACATTTGTAAACCAGCTATAATACCATGAATCATTAAAGACTTCAAAAACAAGTGTTTATCATAAATATCTGAATTATAAAAGGACAAGAACTGAAAAATAGCCTCTTCTATAAGACCACAATCAATAGGAAAATAATCAACCCTAATATTACCATTAGGATGAATAGCACCTACATAAGTTGTATTACTAATTCTATGATCTCTAGAAGCATATTCATCCCCTTTAGTACCCTTTAATAAAATTTTATGTCCATTCACAAACTGAGTACGAGTAAAAAAATCATTAGAAAGAAGAATATCTATATCATTTACAAGATGCACCTCACGATAAAAATGAACTAAGAAAGTATCCTCTCCTTCTAAAGAATGATTATCAAGTATCTCGATTTTTTTCAAAAGATTCAAAAATATCTGCTGTTCATTAGAAGGCATCTCCATCATATATTCAATATAATACTTGTAAGCATCACAAACAAAATTCTCATGTTCTATCATAGAAGATGAAAAACAAAAATCTTTAATACTATCAAAAATATCCAAAGTAGCACTTGGAATAGTACCACTATTTCTTAAAGCAATAATATCCATACAAATCCCCCTTAAAATTGAGACAATTATAACATAAAATTTGAAAAAAATATACGAAAATGTATAATAAAATAAGAAAAGAATCAAAATAAAAAAGAATAATGATACAATATATAGAATCATAACTACAAAAGAGGTGAAAAAATGAACAAAATCAGTACAAAACCCATAATAGGAATAATAGGAGTACCAACATATGATAATGAGAAAGATAATACTATTGCTGTATATAACGAAAGCAAAAATGTCACATTTCAAAAGGGAGGCATCCCTTTCATGATTTGTCCGCTTTTAAATATCAATTATTATGAAACACCTCTAAATAAGATACCAGAATTAACAGATGAAGAAAAAAATATATATGAAGAAATGGTAGATTTATGCGATGGAATTATAATTCCAGGAGGATATCGTATATATGAATTCTATAAATACATCACAGAATATGCTATAAAAAAGGATATACCAGTCCTAGGAATATGCTTAGGTATGCAAACCTTAGCAAGCATAGATAATAATGGAAATTCGCTTGAAAAAAATGAAGATGAATTTATACATACAAAAACAAAAGTAAAATATGCCCACAGTGTGAATATTAAAAAAAATACCTTACTATATGATATAATAAAAAAAGACAAAATAGATGTAAACAGTAAACACAAATATCATGTATCAAAAGTAAACAAATTTAAAATAGTAGCCACTTCAAGTGATGGATTAATAGAAGCAATAGAACTACCAAAGAAAAGATTTGTTTTAGGACTACAATGGCATCCAGAAAAAATGATAGAATATGATCCAGATGCAAACAAAATATTTGATGCTTTTTTTGAAGAAATAAATAATGAAAAACAAAGAACAAAAGAAAAAATAGAATTATTATAAATATAAAAGGACTATTGAAAATCAAAAATATCAATAGTCCTCATTTTATTTAACAACAATATTAACAATTTTTCCTTTAATAACAATAACTTTTACAATATCTTTATCATCTATATGTTTTAAAACATTTTCTTCACTCATAGCCTTATCTTTTATAACATCTTCACTATCATTAATATTAATTTTTATAGTTGCACGAACCTTTCCATTTACCTGCACCGCAATTTCTTTTTCTTCCTCCACAATTTTTTTCTCATCATAAACAGGCCATTTTTCATAACTAATGGTATCAGAATATCCAAGTACAGTATGCCAAATTTCCTCTGTAATATGAGGACAAATAGGATTTAAAAGTTTAATAAAGCCTTCTGCATATTCCCTATAAAAACACTTTCTATTATTTAGCTCATTCATAAAAATCATCATTTGACTAATCGCTGTATTAAAACTCATATTTAAATAATCTTCTGTAACTTTCTTAACAGTTTGATGATAAATTTTTTCCATAGAAAAATCATTAGTATCAGTAATTTCTAACTCATTAAATCTACGATAAATCTTATCAAGAAATTTTTTACTACCCTCAATTCCTTGTGGATTCCAAGGTTTATCCGCAGAAAGTGGACCCATAAACATTTCATAAAGCCGAAGAGCATCTGCACCATAAGATTTAACCATCAAATCAGGATTAACTACATTTCCCTTACTCTTACTCATCTTTTCCCCATTCTCGCCAAGAATCATTCCTTGATGAACCAACTTCTTAAATGGTTCTGGAACAGGAGAAAGTCCCTTATCATATAAATAATTATTCCAAAAACGAGCATATAATAGATGTCCTACAGCATGTTCAGGTCCACCTAAATATAAATCTACTGGCATCCAGTGCTTCAATAATTCATAATCTGCAAAAACATCATTATTATGTGGATCAATATACCTTAAAAAATACCAAGAAGATCCTGCAGCTCCAGGCATAGTAGAAGTCTCTCTAACCCCTTCCATCCCATCAATAACAACATGTTTCCATTCTTCTGCATTATCAAGAGGCGCTTGCCCACCATGAGCTTTATAATCTTCCATCTCAGGAAGCACCAGTGGAAGTTCAGAATCATCAAGTACATGAATGGAATCATTCTCCATATGAACAACAGGTACAGGTTCCCCCCAATAACGTTGTCTAGCAAATATCCAGTCCCTCAAACGATAATTTACACGACGTTTTCCACAACCATTTTCTTCTAACCAAGAAAACATCCTTGAAATAGCATCACTCTTATTTAAACCATCTAAAAATTCAGAATGAATATGAACTCCATCTCCTATATAAGCCTCATTCATAGTAGGTTCACATCCATCTTCCTGTGCAAGAACTGGAATAATAGGCAAATTAAACTTCTTAGCAAACTCAAAATCACGCACATCGTGTGCAGGAACAGCCATAATAGCACCTGTTCCATAAGTAGACAAAACATAATCTGCAATCCATATAGGTATTCTTTTACCATTAACAGGGTTGATAGCATAACTACCAGTAAATACTCCTGTTTTATCATGATTTAGCTCGGTTCTTTCCATCTCACTTTTCTTACTACATTCCTCAATATAAGACTCTACACTTTCCCTACATTCCTCAGTAGTAATAAATGACACAAGCTCATGTTCAGGAGAAAGTACACAATAAGTAGCACCAAACAAAGTATCAGCACGTGTTGTAAAAACAACAAACTCTCTATCTGTTCCATCTACCTTAAATTGAACCTCTGCACCATAACTACGCCCAATCCAGTTTTTTTCAATTTCTTTAGTAGAAATAGGCCAATCCAAATCATCCAAATTATCAATCAATCGATCAGCATATTCTGTAATTTTCATAACCCATTGTTTCATATTACGACGAACAACAGGAAAACCACCACGCTCACTCTTACCATTAATGACCTCATCATTAGAAAGTACAGTTCCAAGTTCTTCACACCAATTAACAGGCATATCCACAACCTTAGCAAGACCATCTAAATAAAGTCTCTTAAATATCCATTGTGTCCATTTATAATATTTAGGATCAGCTGTAGAAATCTCACGATCCCAATCATAACTAAAACCAAGCATTTTTAATTGACTTTTAAATGTATTGATATTTTTTTCAGTAAATGTACTAGGATGATTTCCAGTCTTTACAGCATACTGCTCTGCTGGAAGACCAAATGCATCAAATCCAATAGGATGAAGTACATTATATCCTTGCATCCTCTTCATTCGAGAAATAATATCAGTTGCAGTATATCCCTCAGGATGTCCTACATGTAAACCTTGCCCAGATGGATAAGGAAACATATCAAGTGCATAATATTTTGGTTTTGAAAAATCTCGAATATCTGTTTTAAATATTTGATTCTTCTCCCAATAATCTTGCCACCTTTTCTCAACTTCTATAAAATTATAATTACTCATTTCTAATTCCTCCTACTTTTTAATTCACAAATTTTATAAAAAATAAAATAACTTCCAAATATAACAGGAAATACCAACAAAAATAAAACAATTAATTGTATATATCCCTGACTAAATAAAGAACAAATACAAAAAAGTATTGCAATATCAAAGCTAGATATTAAACATACAAAATGCAACAGTTTTTTATAATTAATACTTTTAATATCCAAATGATAAATATACATAAGTATCTTTACCTCTACAGGAAATTTAGAAACTTTTTCCTGAATATTATTTCTATAATTTCTCATAATCAAAGTCTCGTAAAACAAAAATACAATTAAAAAAACTAGTATAAAGAATAAAATAGAATTTATACGATCAACCTCCTAAAAAACAAAAACTCATCCTAATATATAAGGACGAGTTTTCCCGCGGTACCACCTTATTTCGTAAAACTTACGCTAAAAGTCACAAAACACTTGATAAAAATAACGGCATTTCCCCGGAATGTCTCACACTAGTCAAGTTCATAAAGTTCTAATATTTGTTTTCACCATCCACAAACTCTCTTAAATAAAACAATTTATTACTACTACTAGCAACATCTAAACTAAAAACAATTATACTAAACTTCACTAATATAATCAAGAAGTTTTAAAAATAAATTTAAATGTTCTTTACTAAGTCTCTTAGACCTTAATTTACGAAGAGCAATACGTTTCTTCTTAATAGAATCATTATTAAAGAGTATAGCATCAAGCTCTTCTTTTAAATATGTATTAATCTGCAAATCAACCAAAATACTCTTAACATCATCATTAATCAAACGAACCGCATCAATTTCGATATCCTTTCCCTTGCAATTGATAGTAAGTTGTCCAACTGTTGGTACATCCTTAACTTCAACAATAAAATCATTTCCATCAATAGAAAGCAAAGAAGTAACCTCTGTATTATTAAATAAAACCTTCACGTCATCTGCCTTTTTAGTATTTCGAAAAAGTATTTTATAATTACGTCTCTCAGGAGCAATACCACTTTTACCTTCTACAGAACGTATAATCACAGTATAATTACTTCTAAGATAATTATAATCAATTGATGTTTTCAAGAAATATCCCTCTTTATAAAGTGAGGTAACACCATCATCTTCATACAAGGTATACATATTACTTGTTCCAGGAAAAATATGAATTTCCATATCAGTTGGAAGTCCTATATTATTTCGATCACTTCGATTAGATAAAGGAATAATACTACCAGCATGAGCAAAGACAGGATAATCTTCCTCACGAAAGAAAGAGACATACTTTTTCCCACCAGGAAATCTCTTACCAGTAAAGAAATCATACCAAATACCATCAGGCATATAAAAACGATGTATAGTACGATTCATAACTATGTCCTTTTTAGAAAGAATAGGACAAACTAAAAGCTGTGAACCAAAATAATACTGATTTTTATATAAAGGATCATCATAACACCAAGGATAATTATAATAAAAGGGCTGAATGATAGGAATTCCCACTTGAGAATACTTATAAGCTTCTGTATAAATATAGGGAATAAGTCTATGTCTAAGTCTCAAATAATCACTCACTATATTAAAAGTCTTTGCCTCCCAAAGCCAAGGCTCTTTCTTATAATAAGGTCCTCTAGCCTCATGAAAACGCAAAATTGGTGAAAAACATCCAAGCTCCACATGTCGAATATAAAGCTCACTCTCTTCAATACCACCATGATTACCCCCAACATCAAAACTTAAATAACTAATACCCATATTACTAGCATTAATATACATAAAAACTTCTTTTTTCAACTCACTCCAACTAATTTCAGAGCTTCCGCCATAAAGTATAGGATAACGATGTGCACCATAAACACTTCCCCTTCCAAGTATTAACCCTCTCTTACTAGCTTCTCTTGTAGAATCCAAATACAAATAATGATTACTAGCCCATAATTTAATAATATCATTTTCCCCTTTATAATCATTCCAAAAGAAATCAACTCCTAAAGATTCAAGTGTATGAAGATAAACTTTTAAATAAACATCTACTTGTTTAGGATCAAGTGGGTTATAAGGAATAACTGTATTAGATGAATTTTGTAAATACTCACAAGCCTTTTTATAAAACATATCAAAAGGATGAAAACCTTCCGTTGGATTAATTTGTAATCCCACACGAATATTACGTCTATGAATTCTTGCAATAGTAGAACCTGGATCAGGAAACAGTTCTTTATTAAATGTGAAACCAGTTCTCAAGTCTTTATAAGTATCATAACTTCTATAGTGCCAATCTTTATCAAGAAGAAGTACAGATATAGGTATTTTTTTCTTATCAAATCGAAGAAGCAAATCATCAAGTCGTAAGTCATTATAATTAGTATTACGACACCACCAATTTCCAAAAGCAAATCTTGGAATAAGTTCTGGAAAACCTGTCATCTTAAAGTAATCATTAAGTGCTAAATTGAAATCTATTCCATACATAAAAACATAAATATCTAGATTTTCACCATTACGATCAAGTAATGTACCATCTCGATCAAGTAATTTAGTATGACTATCATTAATAGAAACAAATCCTTCAATTGAATATAGACCTCGACTATAGTCTTTACTCATTTCTACATCAATACCAACAAAATTACCACTCATATTACGAACTTCAGGATGCCCATAATACCAATCCCTTTGTTTATCCTTATCAACTGCACTACATAAAGTAATCTTAAGATTTTTCATAGGATCCACTTTACTTCCTATAAAAGGTTGTTCCTTCATATAAGACAAAACAAAATAACGAGTTCGAATCTCCAAAAAATTGGCATCTTGTCGAATAGTAAACTCTGGTACCCCTAAATTACGACTATAAAAATGTTGACTAGGCTGATCAACAAAAGTACTAGTTGGACTATATTCGAGTCTTATAACTCGCTCTGTAATAACAGTAAAACGAAACTTACGTCCAACAACCATTACTTTATTTTCACTTTTAGCCTTACTATAATCTACTTCAAATTGCTTTCCAAGTGGATACATAATAACACCCTCTTTTATTCTTTAAAACACTTATATATAATAAAATATACCATAAAAAAAGAAGTTTTAAAAGAAAAACTTCTAACATAAACAGATACAAACAAAAGAATAAGTATAAGCGCCTTAATCAATTTATCCCTTAGATTTTATATAAACAGAAGGCTTAGCTAAACTTGAAAACAATTGATCATTAACTAAAACAGCATCTTTACTCTGAATAAACCGATAAAGAAATTCTGCTAACACCATTTTATTCTTAACACCTAACTGCACATCAAATTGATGCAAATATATATAACCAGTTTGACCCTCTTTAAAAAGGGAACTATGAAAATTAATAGAAGAACCACCTAGCATATCAGGAATAGCCTGAATTAGTCCATTTTCTAAAGATAAAGACAAATATAAAATAGCATTTTTATCCTCTTGTGAATAACTTAACCATCTGTGCTCCAATGCTTGTAAATTAAATAAAATCTTCTCAGCAACATGATTAATAAAGAGTTCAGGACGATAGGATTGCATGGTAAGCATCAATTTACATTTATCATAATCCCTTCTACTTTTATTATAATCTGCTAAAGAATCAGCTACTTCCAATATATGAACCATAATATCGCGATAAAAATAATGTGTATGAGTACTTAATATAGCAATCAAATTTTGATAAGTTCGATCACTAAAAGAGTCATCATTAAGTAAATCTGCTTCCTGAATAGCACGAATAGCAGAATTTTTAGTAGGATAAAAATGTGACACATCACAATAATTTAATTTTTGTTCAACTAAAACGAAAAGTTTCCATAACAAATGAATATCCCCACTCGCTTCACAGCCTGCAACTATAGCAGATAAATACTGATAATGTTGACGATCAATCACATTAAAGTCTATATCAAGTTTTACTTGTTCAACATCACCTTTACGTATTTTTTTTATTAAAAAAGTATCATAACATGGATTTTTGAATTTATTTAAATTCAAATTCATTTTTAGTAGTTGTTTTAGTTTATTTATATTAAAATATTTCATAATGTATCCCATAATATTTCATCTCCCAAAAAAAATTTATTTCTTATTATAGTTATTTACAAATAAAAGTCAAGAAAAAAGTGCATGAATTCAATTTTTTTGTGATTTATAACGATTTTAGATAATATTTTAAATTAATCGATCCTACCTAAATACTTAGCATAATATTCCTCAAAACAAAGTTCTTCTTCATCAATAATCTTAGCAGCCTTCTTTCCAACATACCGAAAATGCCATGCCTCATGCTTAACTCCTGTAATTTCCTCTTTACTCTTTAAAAAACGATAAATAAAACCATATTTATAAGAATTCTTAATCATCCATTTATACTCTTCACTCTCAGCAAATACATCACTATTTCCACTCGCAAAATCAAATGCATATCCTGTCTGATGTTCAGAAAAACCAGCTCGTGATACATAATTTAGAACGTAATTTTCTCCATATAAATCTAAGTAGGTATGATAAACCTCCTCCTGATCACTGAAGCTACGATATCCTGAGTTAATTCTCAAATCATACCCCTCTGCCTTAGCAGCCTTAATCATAGTAATTGCATTTCCAACGGCCTCATTTACACCCTCTACCTCATTTTTAGAATTTTTTAAATACTCAGAAGAAACCTTTATTAAGTTTTTAGGCACATAGGCCTCACCTAGATAATAATGTTTATTAGCAAGCACCATATTACTATAATCATTCACTTCCACATAATCAGCATAATCTTCTTTATCTAAATTAAGATTAACTTTAATAATAGTAGTCTCTTCATCATCTCCATACTCATTCATATAATGAATATAACGATCATAATTTTCAAGTCGTGCAAAGGAATAAGTATAAAACTCTTCTAAATATTTAATACGCTCTCTTTTACTAAAATCACTAACACTTTTATCATCACCATGATTAAGTATCATAGAAATTTCCCGGTCTGTATAACCAACCTTTAGTAAAGAATTAATATTCTTAATTAAATGACTATGATTCTTATAAACAATTTTACTATAATGCTCCAAATTATTTTCATCATAATATTGGCTTTCAAAAGCAGCATTAAGTGTTTTATTAGAAGGATAATCTTGCACATATTGATACTTAAAATTAGATAAGATAAACTCACTCGCCTTTTCACTATAACCAAGTTTTTTTAAATTAGATTCTAAATACATATAGCCAATAAAGAAAAGAATAACACTAGCAAAAAGAGTCACAAATAATCCAAGTATAATTTTAGCAGGCATTTTTAATTTCACTTTTTTCTTCAGTTTAGTCATAACTCCCTCCAATTATATAATCAGTATACCATATTTATGATATACTAGTAACAGAAAAAGGAGAAGTTTATGAATAATCCATTTAAATATTCACTTGATAACAAAAGATATCATACTCTAAATTACTTTTATAAAACAAAATTCAATAAAAAAGTATGCAAAATTAGTCTAAATGCGGGACTTTCTTGTCCACACATAAAAACAGGAGGCTGCATTTATTGCTCTAAAACAGGAAGTGGAGAATATGGAGGAGATAAAAGGAAGAGCCTAACAGAACAATTTTATGAAATAAAAAAAACAATGGATAGAAAATGGAAGAATACAAAATATATTGGGTACTTTCAGGCAAGAACAAATACCTTTGCAAAAGTAGAAAAACTAAAAGAAATGTATGAAGAAATATTAAAAATAGAAAATGTAATAGGATTAAATATTGCAACAAGAAGTGACTGTATAACAGAAGAATGTCTAAACTACTTAGAAGAGTTAAATAAAAAAACATATCTAACTATAGAACTTGGACTACAAACTATAAAGGAAGAAACTTCTATTTTAATAAATAGATGCCATACTCTAGAAAATTTTGAAGAAATGGTAAAAAAACTAAGAAAAAGACATATAAATGTAGTCGTTCACATCATAAATGGACTTCCTTATGAAACAAAAGAGGACATGATAAAAACCACTAAATACTTAAACACCTTGGATATACAAGGTATTAAAATCCATATGTTAAGTATATTAAAAGATACAAAACTAGAAGAACTCTACAAAGAAGAAAAATTCCATATTTTAACAAAAGAAGAATACATTGATATTGTAATAAGCCAGTTAGAAGTATTAAGAGAAGAAATAGTAATAAATAGAATCACAGGAGATCCAAAGATAGACGATTTAATAAAACCACTTTGGATAACAAACAAATGCCAAATATTAAATGATATAGATAAGGAGATGGTATTACGAGATACATATCAAGGAAAGAAAAAACTGTAAAACATGAACTAGAACCTATTTACAATAAAGAAAGTAAAATACTTATATTAGGAAGTATACCAAGTGTAAAATCAAGAGAAAAAAAGTTCTATTATGCCCACCCACAAAATAAATTTTGGCGCATACTAAGTGATGTATATAAAGAAGAAAAACTAGAAACAATAGAGGAAAAAAAGTTATTTTTACAAAAATATAATATCGCTTTATGGGATATTATAAAAAGTTGTACACAAGAAAATTCCAGTGACTCCTCTATAAAAAATGTGAAACCAAACAACATAAAAGATATCGTAAAAAAAACAAATATAACTAAAATCTTTACTACAGGAAAAACAGCATACAACCTATACAACAAGTATATTTACCCAAAAATAAAAATAAAAGCCATCTATTTACCAAGTACATCCCCTGCAAACGCTTCTATTAAATATGAAGAATTATTAAATATTTACAAAGAAAACCTTCTAAAAAAATGATTTACTATATCGAATAGCATCATCCAAATCTCAATAACCAAAATGTAATAGATAAATTTCATTATAATCAAAACAAACTATTTAAAAAAGGAGTACCATTTGTACTATTCGAATAATCTTTCTATAATATAAGTTTGTATAGAATAACAAAATAAGATAGTTCATAGTGATCATACTAAAATAGGGTCTTTTTACTAACTATTTTAAAATAAATACAAAAGAATCATAAATATTTCACCACTAAAAGAGCATCTAGACACAAGACTATATTTTACTATAGAAGAAACATTTTATATGATAATATAAAAACTTAATTCTATTTCTCATCTTTTTCCATTATTTTTACCTTTTCCTTTTCCTCTATAAGATAGGTACAAGATTGTATTCTATCAGAATACATATCCATTAATCGCTTATATACATGTTTTCTTGCTTCCATAATACTCTGATTATAAGAATTATTAACGATATTCCCCAATTTAATAATAACTTGCATAAATTGCATATCAGCAAGAGTATTCATCCATAAATCAAGAAGAAAATAACGCAAACTATTTTGAACAGAAGGTTCACCTTGATTTTTCCTTTGAGATAACACATCAAACATTTGCAAGATATCTTCTATTCGAATAATATCATAATACTTATCAATTTGTTCGTCGAATAAACCAAACTTGATAGCAGCTACTCTTTTGGTATCAAAATAGGTTGGCAATATAAAGTCTCCACTAAACATAGTATCCAAATTATCATTCAAAAAGATAAGATCATATTTTACTTTTTTCAAAAAGTTTTTATCTAAAGGTAAAGAGTACCTATCACCTAAATCGAAGGAAGATATACCATCAATTTTTCTAATACAACTAATCATATCTTCATATTCTATTAACATTTTTAAAGTGTTTTTTTCATAATCAAAATAATCTGAAACAATTTCTATATCTTCATCATCCTCTTCTTGATCCTCTACTATAACATTAGCAGAAAAAGACATCAAATCCTCTTCATCACAAAATAAATCAGAAGAGAGTTTATTTAATACCCTTTTAACCTCTATATTTTTATCTAAAGAAAGAGTATACATATAAAGAGAACTAATTTCGTCAAAAACACCATAATAAGACAAAAAGAAATCCTTTAAATTAGAAATATCCCCTGAACTAGAATAAACCCTGTATAATCGTTCAAACATTTCCTGCTCTAATACTTTATAATTTTTAATTTTCTCTAAAATATCTTCACAAAAACCAGAAACACACAATTTTTGATAACAATCCCTAATAGCCTTCTCTAATCCAAGTAAAGATCGAACAATTTCCTTCTTTTTCATATCTACACCTCTTGAAGGTTTATTATAGCAGAAATACCATAAATTATAAAGAAAAAAGTACTTATCGTACCTTATTTCCTATCACTCATAACTTCTTTAATAGTTGTAGCAGCAGTAACTAAATTTTGTAAATCACTTGGAATAATAATCTTTGTAGCTTCTCCCCTGCTCACCTCAATCATAGCATCATAACTCTTAAGTTTTAATGTAGCATCATCTAATTGTACAGATTTTATAAGCTCAAGCCCCTTAGCTTCTGCCTCTTTGATTTTCATAATCGCCTCAGCACGACCTTCCGCCTCTTTTATAGAAGCTTCCTTTTTAGCATCTGCTCTTAATATAGTACTTTCTTTCTCACCTTCCGCAAGAAGTATAGCAGCCTTTTTCTCTCCTTCAGCTTTAAGTATCGCTTCACGTCTCTCACGTTCTGCTCTCATTTGTTTCTCCATCGTATCTTGAATATCTTTAGGAGGAATAATATTTTTAACCTCTACTCGATTAACCTTAATTCCCCAAGCATCAGTCGCCTCATCAAGTACAGCACGCATCTTAGTATTAATAGTCTCCCGAGAAGTTAGAGTCTCATCAAGCTCTAACTCACCAATAATATTACGAAGCGTTGTTGCAGTTAAATTCTCAATGGCACTTACAGGATTTTCTATTCCATAAGTATAAAGCTTAGGATCAGTAATCTGATAATAAACAACGGTATCAATCTGCATAGTAACATTGTCCTTTGTAATAACAGATTGAGGTCTAAAATCCTTTGCAATCTCCTTCAAAGAAACCACACTAGCAATACGATCAATTATAGGTATCTTATAATTAACACCTGTAGTCATAGTTCTATGATAAGCACCAAGTCTCTCAATAACCATAGCACGAGATTGAGAAACAATTCGAACACCACTTGCAATAATAAAAATAACAACTAAAATAATAATAATAATTTCCATTCTAACTCTCCTTCTTTTTAACAATGAGTTTTACCCCATCAATTCTCTCTATTTCAACCACATCACCAACAGAAATAGAAGAATCACTTTTTGCACTCCATCTTTTTCCATCTACCTTAACTTCACCAATTTCAAATTTAGAAATCTCTTCTGTAACAACACCTTCCATCCCTACAACACGATCAAGATTAGTCCTTACATTCTGAAATTTCATTTTCTTTATAAAAGGTTTTGTAACAAGTAAAGTAAGTAAACTCACTACAAGAAAAACTGATCCCTGAATAAAAATATTTTCTGTAAACATAGAAACAAAAAAACTAACAAATGCACCAATAGCAAACCAAATAGAAACAAGATTAATTGTACAAATTTCTATAATAAGCAAAACAACAAACAAGCCTAACCAAAAAAACGCCATTACACCACTTCCTTTACATAAATTATATGTTAAAGTTCTCCATTTTTCAACTAATTTAAAAAAATTATTGAGAATTAATAATAATTATATTATACTTTTAATAGTATTAAGAATATGTGAGGAAAAAGCCTATGAAAATAAACAAAGAAAAAATAGGAAAAAATGTGATAACCATATCACTTGCAACAGCAGGAATCATTTCAACCACAACAGGTATCATTTTAAACAAAATGGAGTTTACCCCTAGTAAAGTAAAAGTCACAATAACAGAAAAAAGAATAGCCAAGAAAAAAACAAATATTCCTAAATTAAAAGAAATCGAAGTAGAAGTAAATATGCCAATAAGTGTAAATATTAATGACTATATCGAAAATATAGAAGAAATAGATGAAAAAATCTTAAAAAAATTTAAACTTGATACTTCTCTAGTAAATGGAAAAGAACCAGGTACATATACATATACCATAAGTTATAAAGATAAAAAATACAATGGCAATATCATAGTTAAGGAAAAAGAACTCCCAAATATTGAGAGTATGACACTAAAAGAAATAAATATAGAAAAAAACACTGCTCTTCCAAAAAATTTAAATGATTATATAGTAGAAGATATACCAGAAGAAGCACGAGATAAAATAATAATTGATACATCAAAAGTGAATATTTCTATTGCATCAACCTATCAATATACAGTTACTTACAAAGATAAAATTTATACAGGCAAAATAACTGTATTTGAACCTCAATCTGTAATAAAAGAAGAAAATAAACCAACAAAAGAAGAAGAAAAAGACAAGGAAGAACAAAAAGAACCAGAAAAAACACCAGAACCACAACCTACACCTACAGAACCAGATAATAAAGATGAAGACAAAAATAATAAGGATGAAACGAATTCATAAAAAGAAACCAATCAAAAAGACTGGTTCTTTTTTGATTTATATTTATATTAAGTATCTTCTAATTAAAATAAATGAGCATTATATACAAAATATTATCATAATGACGTACTATAGCTTTTCTGTACTGATATTTATCATAATACCAAAAAATAAAATTTCAAATTTAATAATCTAAAATATTTATATTCAACATTATACATGATATAATAAAAACATGTTTTTAAGAAAACAAGAAAGAAGGAA
>JAAWCL010000168.1 GCA_022793235.1 Bacilli bacterium
ACTGTTGTTGTATTTATAGTATTTTGTTCATCTATTGTATTTGTATCTGTATCTACTACATTTTCTTGTATTGCATTGTTTTCTTGTTTGTTTTTTTCGCTTTCTTGCTCCTCATTTGCTTTATTTATTGTTTCTATTATATTCTGCTTATCTTTTTCTTCAAGTAATTCTCCACTATTTACTAATGTTGCATCTCCTATTGCTGCTAATTGTTTATCTCCTACTGTATTTGCAGTTGTTTGTGCTGTTTCTCCTGTTGCTGTGTAATTTAAATAACCTGCTGTCACTAGCATTAATGCTATAACTAAAATAGCTAATTGATTTTTCTTTAAAATTTTCATAAAATATTCTTCCTTTCTATTCTTTTTTCATTTCAAAAACTTGAATCTTATGGGTTGCTATTCCCGTTACTGCTTCTACTGCTTGTACTATATTTGCTTTTACAGTTGCATCATTTGCTCCGTGAGGCTGTTATTATTGCCCCTTCTACTTTAGGGCTTATTACTTTTTGTGTTATTGGTGTTTTTTGCCCATTTTCTTCTTGATATACTATGTCTTTTGTTGTATCTTGTTGTTCTGTTATTCGTGTACCTCCTCCTGAGTCTTTTTCTTCTATCGTACTATTTTTACTATTTTCGTTATACATTGCTATTACTTCACTTGTTTGAGAATATGTTACTAAAACTTTCACTTTTCCTACCCCATCTATTTGTGATAATATATTTTCTAAATTTTCTTCTATGCTTTTTGTTTCTTCTTTTTCTTGCTCTTTTGTTTCATTTGTGGTTGCTAGTTGTTTACCAAATTGAGAATCTGTTCTATCTTTTGTTTTTGTTTCTTTTTTATCTGTCCAGATTGCATTTATTGCTATTATTGTTATTATTAATATTATTATAAATACCACTAAATTTTCTATTTTTCTCTTACTATTTCCATTACTTTCCTTTGATATTAATGTTTTAAATTTCTCTGTGATCATATGTACCTCCTATTAATTATTATTTATCTGTATGTTTTTAATGTTTACATCATATACACTAGATATGTATTGTTTTAACTCTTTAATTTTGCTCATGTCTATGTTGTTTTTTTCTTCTATTTCATTATTAACATTATTTTTATTTCCTATGGTTATTTCGTTTATACTAATTTTATTTTCTTGTTTATCTTCCTCATCTTTTTTATCTATTTTTAAACTTATACTTTCTATTTTTCCATAATCCTCATTGTCTTTGGATATTATCTTTATATCTATATTTATAAGTTTATATCCTTTATCTTGTATCTTATTTTTCATATCCTCTTTAATATTATTTATATAAATTTCCATAGTTTTGTTATCATTATTAGTAGATAGTGTTTGTGCCATTGTTTGATATGTATCTGTATCTTCTAAATATTTTTCAAACTCAAAATCTAAATTGTTCATATCTGTTTTTGTAACTTTGGAAATAATTGGTGATATTATTGTAAAAAGTATATATACTCCAATTATTGTTTTAACATATTTTTTATTCTTTCCATTTGGCAAAATCATTTCTATAATTGTTCCTATTATTACTGCTACAATTATTTGTTCTGCCCATGTACTCATCCATTCAATCATAATACCACACCTATCTATACATAAGTCCACTATTGGATATTTTTATTACTAAAGTTACACCTATTATAAGCATTACAGATACACAAATTAATATTGCAAGTAAAATTTTAAATGTATCCCCTACTTGTCCTAATAATGAAACTATTTTGTCATCTGCTATTGGTTGACATATTGCGGAGGCTATATAATATGTAAGCATCAGTATTGATAATTTTATGATTGGCAATATACAAATTCCTATTATGACTATAACCCCAACTATCCCAACTGCATTTTTTAGAATATTACTACATCCTATTACTGTATCTACTGCATCTCCTAATATTTTTCCAACTACTGGTATAAAATTTGAAACTGCTGCTTTTGCAGTTTTTGCAGTTATCCCATCTACACTACTAGTTAAACTTCCTTCTAATGATAATAC
>JAAWCL010000253.1 GCA_022793235.1 Bacilli bacterium
CCTTTCCCGCCGGGAACCATTTTCAGATCCCGGGAAAGCAGGGTTTCTCCCACCTTCGGCATGTGGGAGACCTGCAGCACATAGTCCATATTCATACTGCCGACCACCGCGATCTTTTTCATTACCGCACCTCTTTTACCGTTTTATTGTTTCTTAGAATACCATGAAACGCCGCGGAAGGGAAGGGGATTTTTTCGAAGACAAAAACAATTCGGAAGAGCAGAGTTTGATAAATTGGACTTTAGCGGTTACCTGCCCATTTTCTATTCTGTCATTCTGAACGAAGTGAAGAATCTTGTCCTTTGTCCTTTTTCCCTGCAATTAAGGGCGAGATTCTTCGTCACTTCGTTCCTCAGAATGACAACTGGAAACTGTGTGTTAAATTAAATTTATCAGCGAATCGTTCACTTTCCTCCTGTCATTGCTTTCCCCTAAAATCTCGTCCCTTGCCCTTTTTAGGGGCATGAAGGACGAGATTTTTCACCGTTTATTCCTTATTGCTCGTTATATCTGCCGTCCTTGCCCCGTTATCGGTAAAATTTCGCGAAAAGCAGGCCGAAAAGCAGAAGCAGGGCGGAAGCTCCCAGAAGAAGGCCGGTTTCCAGAGAGGAAGAGGCTTCCTCCGACGGGGCGTTTTCCCTCTGTACCCCACGGAGATCATTGTTTCCAAAGGGCATGTTGGGCATGTCTCCGGGCGGGGTGTTTTCTTCCTGTGTATCGGTTTCCGGCTGTGCGGAAGCAGAGCTTTCCGAGCCCGCTTTCTCAGCCAGATCATCGGATTCAGAAGAGGATCCCCCAGAGGTGGAGTTCCCGGAGTTGGCTTCGCCTTCTCCGAAGCCGCCGGGCTTTTCAGGCGGCTCTCCGGAGTTTTCCTGAACGGGAAGGTCGTTTTCCGGCAGCTGGCCCTCCGGCGGCATTCCTTCCGGCATTTCACCGCCTTGCGGGGCGCCCTCCGGAGCTTCCCCCATTCCCTGGGGAGGGGTGTTTCCTGAAGCATTGCTTTGCCGGGTGGTTTCCAGATTTCCCGGAGTCTGCCTTTTCCCGCTCATACCGCCCTGGGAGCCCATATCGGAAACGGAAAGCGCTGAAGCGTCTACCAGCTCGCTTTCTGCTTCCTGCCCCTC
>JAAWCL010000103.1 GCA_022793235.1 Bacilli bacterium
AAGAAAGAAAGAAAGAAAGAAAGAAAGATATAGATGATTTATCTGAATTAAGAAAAAATATTGTAGGAAAAGTAATACCTAAACAGGATAGAGAACATATATGTCATTTACAAAATAATCTTAGAAATATAAAAAATCAAATTGGAAAACCAGTAAGACAAGAGACAGACTTTTACAAAAACTCATTAGAATTTGATAAAAATTATACAAAAACAGATCATGGGTATTGGAGTAGTATAACAGAAATGTTTGCAAGAGCTTTTGCTTGTTATGTACAAGATAAATTAGAAAATAGAAGTGATTATCTATGTGGGCATGCTGAAACATCTATTGGAGTTAAACCAAATGAAAAAGGAGAAATAGAATTAATAAGGGCATATCCAGAAGGTGAAGAAAGAAAAAATATTAATGAAAAAATAGACAAAATTATAGAGTTCTTAAAATCAAAAGAAATCTTGCATAATTGCGATTATAACAAAGAAGAAAGTTATATTGAAAGTTATAATTATGAGCATGATTATAATTTTGCTTAAAAAATTAAAAATGATAAAAAATGGGCTGACAAATTTTAAAGAACACGTTATTATAATATTAAGGAGGTACGAGTGGAACAAATACAAGACATCAAAGAGGCAGTACAAATTTATAACAAAGGGTTATCTAACTTATTAGGCAACTCGAATGAATGGAAAGAGTTTTTAAAATTTAATGCTAAATTCTACAAATACAAATTTCACGAAAACCTATTATTGTATGCTCAAGACAAAAATGTAACAGCTTGTGCAACATTTGATGAATGGAAGAAAGTTGGTAGATATGTAAAACCAAAACCCTATTGTACTACATTAAAAACAATATATGCTCAGAATGGTAGACTGTATTTAAAATCTGTTTTTGATATAAGTTCAACAAATAGTAAATATGATGTGGATTTTAAAATATGGAAAACTAATGAAAAAGAAACATTAGAGATTTTAACAAAAGAGTTAGACATTAATACCGATTTTATACAAGGAGATTTAGGTAATTTAGTAAGTGTATATATAGGAGAATTATTAGGAGATAGCGAATTTGTTGAAAAAGCTGAATTATCTAATGAACAATTAAATGATGACAATTTCCTAAGTACATTTATTGAAAGTGTAACAACTATTGTATTAAATAGATGTGGAACTGAATATACTTCTAATTTAAGTAGGTATTCAGAAATAAAAGATATTGGTCAACTAAAAAAATTAGGATATATAGTAAATAAATGTAGTTACGACTTAATCAAAATTGTAGAATTAGAAATTAAGCAAAGGCTTAAAAATAAAGAATGGGAGGAATTGTGGTATGAAAGAAATAATATTAGTAAAAATGAAGAAAGTATTGGAGGAAACAAGACCAGTGAAATATCAAGACCTAGTGATGACAGGGACAATAAACGAAATGTTGGAGATGAGTTCTCAAGAGATAGCAAGTCAAGAGGAAACAATAGAAGAACAATTAAGAAGGCAATATCAAAGACCAAATACAGAAAGCTATATAGAAATAGCACAATACGAGAACAGAATACGCCATTTGAAGATGGAAACAATAGACAATATGATAACAGAAAAAGTAAGGGAAATGTAAAACAATATAATGAAGGAGTAGAGCAAACTACTCTTTTTAATTTGCCAAAAAATAATGAAGAAACAAATACACAAGAAGAAAATAATATACCACAAGAAAACACACCTACAGAAGTAACTTTTGCAGGATATAAAGTTGGAGATAAAGTATATTTAGATACTGATGAGCCACGATATATTAGAAAAATAGATATAGAGAATAATTATGTTTTAGTAAGTATAGTTCCAGATACAGACTATGTTTTACAAAGATTTTCTATACAAGAATTTGAAAATAAATTATATAACAATCCATTAAATAATAAAACTATCGAAGATAATAAAGTAGATGATTTACAAAAACTTGCTGAAATAACAGATATAAACCCTCTAACACAAGGAAACGAAGAAATAACACTAGAAAATATACCTTCTCCCCATTCCATTCCTTCTTTTAAAATACCAGATGATTTAAAAGATGATAGTATAGGTCTTAAAAGGAAATATGAAGAAAATATAGAGGCAATAAAACTATTGAAACAACTAGAATATGAAGATAGAGATGCAACAGATGAGGAAAAAATTATACTTGCTAGATATAATGGTTGGGGTGGATTAGATAAAGCATTTAAACAAGATTCTCCACAATATACAGAATTAAAAGAATTATTAACAGATGAAGAATATGCAAGTGCTGAAAATAGTGTAAATACAGCTTTCTACACAGAGCCATATATTATAGACTTTATATATAAAGCTATTCAACAATTTGGAATAACTGGAAAATGTAATATTTTAGATCCAGCAGCACGGGGTTGGAAACTTTTTGGGAAGAATACCTACAGAATTTGATAATAGTAAAATAACTGCTATTGAAAAAGATAGTCTATCTGGAAGATTACTAAAGAAAATATATACAAATGCAGATGTAAATATAAAACCTTATGAAGAAACAAATATAAATAATAGTTATTATGATTTTGCAGTTGGAAATGTTCCTTTTGGAGAATATGGTGTATTTGATAAAAGTTATGATAATAGTTTGAAAATACATGATTACTTTTTTGAGAAAACATTAGATAAAGTTAAGCCGGGTGGAATTGTAGCATTTATAACAAGCAGATATACACTTGATAAACAAGATTCAAAAGTTAGATGGTATATAAACGATAGAGCAAATTTCTTAGGTGCAGTAAGGTTGCCTTCCACAGCATTTAAGAAAATTGCAAATACAGAGGCAATATCTGATATTATTTTCTTGCAGAAAAAAGAAAAAAAAGAATTAGAAGAAAAAGAAGGTTGGTTATTTTCATATCCATTAGAAGATGAAACAGGAATACGAATTAATGAATATTTTTATGATAGAAAATATATGATTATGGGTGATATTGATTACAAGCCAGGACCCTATGGAAAAACATTAGATATTAAACCTAGTGGAGATTTAAAAGAACAATTAAATGAGGCTTTAGATTTGTTACCAAGTAATGTTGTTGACTTAGAAGAATTAGGGCAAGTATATACTGAAGAAATGGGAGAATTTATACCAGTAGGCGAAAAATATAAATATGTAAAAGATTATACATATACAGAAATAAATGAAAAAGTCTATTATAGAATTAATGATAAATTGTATGAACAAAATAAAAAGAAAACGGTAATGGATAGAATTAGAGGACTTATAGAAGTTAGAGAAACATTAAGAGAACTAATAAATATTGAAAATACAGATGCAACAGATAATGACATTATCCCCTATCAAACAAAGTTAAATGAAACCTATGATAAATTTGTAAAAAAATATAGTTATATATCAAGTAGAGGTAATAGTATAGCTTTTAAAGATGATGCAGATTATCCTCTTTTAATATCACTAGAAAAAGAAGAAAAAACAGATGATGAAACAAAAAAAATTGTAAAAACAGACATATTCACTAAAAGAACAATAAAACCCTATAAAGAAATTACACAAGTAGAAAATGCAAAAGAAGGGCTTATAGTAAGTATAAATCAAAAAGGAAAAGTAGATATAAAGTATATAATGGAACTATGTAATAAGAACTATGATACTGTAATTACTGATTTAAAAGGACTTATTTATCATAATCCACACGTTGCAAGAGAAAGTATAAATGAAGATTATGAAGGGTGGGAAACTGCCGACCAATATCTGTCAGGTAATGTAGTTGAAAAACTAAAACAAGCACAATATTACGCAGAAGAAGATCATAGATATAAAGAAAATATAGATATGTTAATGGAAGTTCAACCAGTTAGAATTCCAGCTAGTGATATTGAAGTAAGACTTGGTGCAACTTGGATTCCAGAGGAATATATTTCACAATTTATTAAAGAAAAATTTAATTTAGAAAATGAAGAAATAAGTGTGTTTTATCAGAAAAGTTTAAGTAAATGGTTTTTAGAAACAAAATATAATAGCAAATATTACGATAATGTACAAGTAAATAACATATATGGAACAAAAGATGTAAACGCACTTGACTTAACAGTAGATGCTCTAAATTTAAAAGCTACAAGAGTATATGATAGAATAAATGAAGAGAGTGTTTTAAATAAAGAAAAAACAATGTTAGCAAGACAAAAACAAACAGCAATAAAAGAGGCTTTCAGTAATTGGATATTTGAAGATGTTGATAGAAGAAACATATTAGAAGATTTATATAATAGAACATTTAATGCTATAGCAGATAGAGAGTATGATGGAAGTAGTCTCGTTTTTCCTGGAATGAATCCTACAATTACATTACAAAGTCATCAAAAAAATGCAGTAGCAAGAGGCTTATTCAGCGAATATTGTACTTTATTAGCACATGCAGTTGGAGCGGGCAAAACTTATGAAATGATAGCAATAATAATGGAAATGAAAAGATTAGGAATAGCACATAAGCCTCTAATTATTGTCCCGAATCATTTAGTACAAGAAACAGCCAAAAGCTTTTATGAATTATATCCAAATTGCAATATATTAGTTGCAACAAAAGAAGATTTTAAAAAGAACAAAAGAAGAATCTTCGCAGGAAAAATAACTACTGGAGAATATGATGCTATAATTATGGCACATTCTTCATTTGAGAAAATGCCTATGAGTAAAGAAGTTGAAGAACAACATATTAAAGGTCAAATTTTTGAATTGGAAATGGATATAAATAATATAAAAAATCGTTCTACAATAAAACAATTACAAACAGCCAAAAATAAATTAGAAAAAAGATTAAAGATATTATTAGAGGCTAAAACAAAAGATAATGTAATAAATTTTGAACAAACAGGAATAGATTATCTGATAGTAGATGAGGCACACTTATTTAAGAATTGCTTTATAAGAACAAAATTAGGAAACATTAAAGGTGTAAAAAGTGCAAGTTCACAAAGAGCTTCTGATTTACTTATGAAAACAGACTATTTAAGGGAAAAGCAAAATGGAAAAGGTGTTGTATTCGCTACTGGAACGCCAGTATCTAATGCTTTAAGTGAGCTTTATGTAATGATGAGATATTTAGAACCTCATGTTTTAGTAGGAATGGGTATATATAGTTTTGATGAATGGGTATCTATATTTGCTGAGGTTACAACTTCTATGGAACTTGATACAAGTGGACAAGGCTACAAAGTAGTGCAAAGACTAGCAAAATATCATAATTTACCAGAATTAATGTCTTTATATAGATTAGTTGCAGATATAAAAACAAAAGATGATTTGAACTTACCTGTGCCAAAAATAAAAGGTGGAGAGCCAACAGTTATAACAATAGAGCCATCCAAAGAACAAGAAGAATATATGCAAAAGTTAATTGAAAGAACTGCAAGGATTCAAAGAGGAGGAGTTGACCCAAAAGAAGATAATATGCTTAAAATAATTAACGAAGGTAGAAAAGCAGCACTAGATATTAGACTTGTTGGACTTAAATTATCTGATGAAAATACAACAAAAGCAAAAATAACAGCTAACGAAGTATATAAAGATTGGATAGAAGGAACAGACAAGAAATTAACTCAACTTGTATTTTGCAACTTATCAACTCCAAACCCAAACGAATTTAATGTATATGATGAAATAAAGAAAAATTTAATCAAATTAGGTGTTCCAGAACAAGATATTGCTTTTATACATGATGCCAAAACAGATATGCAAAAATCAAAATTATTTGAAAAAGTAAGAAATGGAGATATAAGAATCATAATAGGCAGTATAAGTAAAATGGGGGCTGGAACAAATATACAAGATAAATTAAAAGTTTTACATGAGGTTGACCCACCCTGGCGACCTGATGAAATAGAACAAGGTGAAGGAAGAATATTAAGATGGGGTAACACAAATCCAGAAATTGAGATAAAAAGATATATAGTCAAAAGAAGTATAGAGGCTTTTATGTGGCAAGTATTAGCAATAAAGCAAAAATTTATTTCACAATTATATTCTGGAAGTAAAGAGATTAGAAGTATTACTGATTTAGATGCTACAACAATAAATTTTGAGCAAATGACAGCTATAGCAACAGACAATGAGGAAATTATGGAGAAATTCCAAGTTGATATGGAAGTACAAGAATTAAAAGTCAAAGAACGAAATTATAAAAGCCAGAAATATACACTAGAAGATAAACTAAAAATAAGACTACCTGGAAACATAGAATATCTAAAAGAGAAAACAGAAGAATACAAAGAAGATATAGAATTAAGAGATAAAGAAACATCTTCTGATTTTAAAATTATATTAAATAACAAAACAATTACAGATAAAAAAGAGGCAGGAGAAATGATAATAAAAAGTGAAAATACAAAAATAAAGTATGGTGTACCATATGAAATTGGAAAGTATAGAGGATTTAAAATATGTTTAGAAAATCAATTTGATAATACTTATATAAATATTATTGGAACTACAAAAAACTATGTAAAAATGTCAAAAGTACCTTCAATAAATATCGAAAGATTAGATAATGAAATAAATGCACTAGATGAAAAATTAGAGAAATATAATCAAGAAATTAAAAGTGCTAAAAAGCAAATGGAACAATGTAAAATAGAATTAGAAAAGCCATTTGCTGATGCTGAAAAATTGAAACAATTATTATTAAGACAGGCAGAATTAGATGCAAAATTAAATCTATCAAAAGAAAATGATATTTTAATAGAAGATGAAGAAACAGAAGAAAATGAGGAAAACATAGAACAAGAAAATAATGAAGAATATGAAGATGACTATGACATAACTGATGATATGTATTAGATATTAATTAAAATAATATCTATTTTTTTGGCTAATTTTAAAAGATAGGAGATAAAAAATGGATAAATTAGAATTAAATATTAATAATAAACAGATAACTTTAAGAGGAAAAAATGCAGTAATTGAAAAGGAAAGACTAATTATCGAAGGACTAAATTTAACTGGTAATGAATACAATGATAGGCTAACACTACAGAAATGTATTGATGATGAAAATTTAAAATCTGAAATATCATATTCTGGTAGTACAGTATATCCATTTGAAAAAACAGTAAAGCAATATAGAAACTTACAAAAAACAGATTCACTTGAAAATATGACAATGTATATGTATCACTTTTTTATATATGAATGTGGAGATATTGCTCATTATGACATACATGGATTTAGAGATTATTATAATAATTCGCTTAGAAATTTGGAAAATCAATTACTAAATAACAGTAATTGGGTATGGACCAGAAATAGTGATATAGATAAAATTTTTAAAGAAATAAAAATAGGGAAATATTTTGAAGAAAGAGAACAAATAAACATTAACAAAATTTCATTAAATACATTAAAATCTATAATAAAAGAGTGTGGTTGGGAAATAAGTATTAATGGAAATGGCTTATGGAGATTATCTAAAAATATAAAATATAATGTAGAATACTCCTTTAATGTAGAAGTGTTAAATAATAGCATTTCAAATATTGTGCAAGAGATACAAAATACAAAGAAATACTTTGATAAAGATAAGTATATTGAAACAATGGTAGACAATAGAAAAGAAACAGAAAGTCCATTAAGTATTAGCGAAATGGTCGGATTAGCAAACAATATAAGTTATGTTTTAATGCAACTTTCTAGCAATATTTTATATAAAAGTAGAGTTGCAGCAGAAGAAACGAAAGGTAGTCCGCCAGAAGAAAAAAAGTTAGATAACAATGTTCAACAAATAAGTTTATTTATGAATTATAATAACAGGAGCAGTAGCAATACTGTTCCTATTTATTCTAATGAAGATTATGAAAATGATATAGAGATTTGTGGATAAGGAGGCAATTATGGAAGAAAGAAATAAACAAATAATTATTAATTTTTTTAATCAAATGTTAAATGTTTATGAATTTGAATTAATGATAGATATTAATAAGGACACAGAAAGCATATTTAGACTAATAGATATGCAAAAAGTTAATTTAGGAAACATAGAACAAGAGGAATTTTATTCATTAGAAGATATAATTAATAAACTAGATATATACCACAATGATTATATATACAAACCATTGGAAGATAGAAAAATGAATAAAGAAAAAATTAGAAAAGATGACTGGGATATGGTTGCTAAAAGATATTTAGAAAGTGATACAGTTGCCAAAATATTGGGTGAAGTTCAAACTACAGAATATAAAGAATTAACTAATAATAAAGCAAATTTTTCAATTAATGATATGATAAAAATACTTGAAGAAGAAGAAAAATTTTATGAAAGTGTATGTCAAAAATATGTAAAAACTATGTCAAAAGAAATGATTATAAAAACAAAAAAGGATATATTACACATATATATAGAAGATGATTATATAGAGCTAAAAGAGAACGGAAAAATAAATAAAAAAAATTTTACAAAGTATTTAGATAATAATTTTGGGGTATATCATTACGAAACATGTAAAGAATTTTTTGATGCTTATGTAAAAGATTGTATTGCTTATGATTTAGACGATTTAGAATTAATGGAAGGAAACGGAAAATGGTCTTTTTATATTTCTTTTGAAGAATTAAAAAGAATTGGATATGGATATATGGTTAAAGGATACTATCCATTAATTGAAAAATATGCTGTACCACAAGACAAATTATATGATTTCTATGAGCATTTTTCATTAAAACAATTAAATTTATTTGAAAAAACATTAGAATATTACTTTGTTGAAAAAAGTATCATTTATGATGAAAAATATAATAAATATGAAACTTTAGAAAACTATTCTTATGATTCTAATATACTAGATTTAGCCTGTGGAATGAAAAAATATGAAGATTTTATATCAAAATATGCAAAAGTAAAACCGAAAAAAGAAACTTTGTTATCTATAATAGTTCGAGAATATTACAAAGAAAATAAAATAAAAGACTTAAAAGATTACGGAGAGGATAATACTGAAAATTATCATTTTACAGATTTATATAAAGGCTTATTACAAAGACTAGATATAAAATGCGAATATATTTATACAGAAGAAAAAGAGCCTGGAGAATATACAACAACTGTTGAATTTGATGTAAATAATAAATATTGTGTAGATACAAAAGGTTATGATGATATATATAAGGTAGTGCATAACCTTGATTTAATTGGAACAGAATACAAAAATTTTATACAAAAGCAAAAAGAAAAAATAATAACTGAAGTTGATTATGAAATTAATAATGAGTACAATTATAACTAAATAATTTCAAAAGGCAGAATAAAAATTGTTAAACTTTTTGATAAAAAATATCTCCCAGAGGGCTAAAAAAGGGTTTTAGGGATTTATCCCTAAACAGCATTTGTGGTCCATTGGACCATGCTGGCGAACATACCGTATAAAAAAAATTAAGGTTGTTCGGACGCAAAATAAATTTTGCTTATATATTATACTTCGCTGTGCTAGTATAATATAGTTAGTAAAGAATAGGAGTGATTACGTTGAGTAAATACGATAGATATAAGACAGAAACATTAATAAAAATGATGCATGTTGCATGGGAAAAGTATTATAATTTAACAATAGAACCTAGTGGGAATTGGGGCGATGGAATGAGGCTCTCTAAACTTCCACAACATAAAAAATGGCAAAAAGCAAAAGAAAGATATGAAGATATTGAAAAGGAACTTGAAAAAAGAGAAAATGCAAAATTTAATGAGAAAGATATAGATATAACTGATAATTTATAAATCTAATAGGAGGGATTTTATGAGTGAAAATCAAAAACTATGTAAAATAGAATTGTTAGAAGATGACAAAATGAAATTAGATATGTTTTTATTAATGACAACTAAATATAGACAAGAAGAAATGGAAACTTGGAAGGAATTATCAAAAGAAAGAAATCAAGATGGAACACCAGTATATAAAAATGCAGAAAGTAATGCAAAATGGTGGGGTGATTTGTGTAGTGCTATACCTCGTATATCAGATGCAATAAAAAAGTATGAATATGTAATAGAAAAAACAAATAGCATGGAAACAGAAGAAAAAAATGAGCCCGATATTTGCGAATAAAAAGAGGTTTTTATGGTTACTGATTCAGAAAAAGAACTAGACAAAATATATTTATCATATACAAAAATTTTATATAGACTACAGCTACAAAATATCAGGACTGCAAAAGGAAAAAACATTACCGAAGTAGATTTAAGACAAGCAGTAATTATAATGGATAAAAAACATCATAATTGTAGGTGGAAACAAAGAAAATTAAAAAGAAATAGATTTTATATATTAATAGAAGGTTATTATTGGTTAATATATGTTTATTTTCAAAATGATAAGAAATTAATTGATGCAGACATAGAGTTTTTTATAACACGTATTAAGCAATATGAACAACTATTAAATATAAAATCTAAAACTTTTTGGAATGAAGATATGTATATACATTCTCTACCAAATTATTTTAATAGAGTTAAAGGAACGGTTTTAAATAGCATAACAAAACTTAATAAAGCAACAGATAAAAAGTATATATACTATGAAAATGAGAAACAAAAAATTTCAAAAGAAGGCATTGAATGGTTATGTAAAAATTGTTTCAAGCAAAAATATTTAGAATTGTTAGAACAATATAAAATGGAATTAACAAACATGTATATTGCAAAAGGTTTTCCCTATGATATATTCTAAAAGTTATTTTTAGAAAAGAACAATAACATTATTCTAGGAGTAAGATTTTCTTACTTCTATTTTTTTGAAAGGAAAAATGCAAATGGAAAATACTCATAAGAATAAGGATAAATTGATAAAAGCTAGAGTTACAGAATATGAAGAAAATCTAATAAAAGTAAAAGCAGAATACTATGGCTATAAAAGTTTATCAAAATATTTAGTTGATGCAGCTATTTACGAAAAAGTAACTCATTGTGATTTGAAAAATCCACAAATAATATATGATGCTTATGCAGAAAACACAAAAGAATTAAATAAGATTACAAAAGAAATAAGAACTATAAGAAAATTTGCTACACAATTAAATGATAATAACATTAAAACATTGACATCTTTATTGTTTACTATCATACAAAAGCAAAAGGATATGCTAGAGTTGATAGATAAAAAAATGGATTTAGAAGTATGGGAAGAAATAAATAGAGAAAATGAAGTAAAGGAGGTTAGCTAATGCCATATACAAAACGAGTGGCACACTATGGCTCTCCTAAAGACTTAATAGAATATATATTAGATGAGAAAAATGATGGCGAAAAGGTGGAGATAGCATCTTCCATAAATTGTAATGTTGAAACAGCATATTCAGAGTTTATAAGAACACAAAGAAGATTTGATATGCAAGGTAACAGAGTAGCATATCATGCTATACAAAGTTTTTCTCCAGATGATAATATAACTCCAGAACAGGCAAATGAAATAGGCAAAAGATTATGCGAAGAATTATATCCTAACTATCAATGTGTTATTAGTACACATACTGATAGGGGACATCTTCATAATCATATATGTATAAATGCAATAAACTTAGATGGAACAAAACTAGATGATAGATTAGGTAATGAGAAAGAGGGGCTATATGGTCTTAGTAATACTAGCGACAAAATCGCAGCAGAGTATGGTTGTTATATTATGCCTCAGAGGAAATTTAGCAAGATAAAAAACAAAGATTATTATTATCAATATAAAGAGCAAACATGGAAAGAAAAAATAAGAGAAGATGTAGAAGATATTATTATGAAATGCAGTACATTAGAAGAATTTTTAAACGAACTATCTATACTTGGATATGAAATAAAAAGAGGAAAAAATATAGCAGTTAAAATTACAGGTATGAAAAAGTTTGCAAGATTAGGTACGATAAACTCAAAATATAGCGAACATGAATTATACAAATATTTTAAGGGACAAAATGATTTAAAATTATTAAGCATAAAAACAAACAAAACAGAATTTAATACTAAATTATTTGAGAAGACCAATGAATCTAAAATAGCAATAGAAAAGAGTCAACTTGCTACTGAAGGAAAGGTATATAATGAGTATCAAAAAACTAAATATCAAGAAGTTAAAAGATATTATGAGTTAAAGAAACGACTAGAATACCTAGATATGTATAATATAACTTCATTTGAGGATATTGATACTAATATTGAAAATATTAGATTAGAAATAAAAAATAGAAATAAAGAAATGAAAAAGAATAAAGATGATATAAATAAAATAATAGAGCTAACAGAAAAAGCACAAGATTATATTAGATTATATAAAATTTATGAATATGCAATGTATTATAAGTCTTTAGACGAGAATTATAGTATGCCTACAGAAGTTGAAATATTTTTAAAACTACAAGAAGAATTAAAAATTTCATCTGTAGATGAGGCAAAAAAGTTAATAAAAAATACAAGAGAAGAAAGAATAAAGATAAATCAATTAAAAAAGGAAATATTAGATTTCCAAAGAGAACTTAATCACTTAGATACAATAAAAGAAGAAAGATTAACAGATAGTGGGTTATTTATACACAATATAAAATTTGGTGGTAATCACATTGATTATAAAAAGTCAGATGATGAAAATTTTTGTATAAATCTTCCCTATACAAAAGAAAAAATATATATTCCTAAAAGATATACTGCTTATAATGAAAAATATCAGTATTATACATTGTTTTTAGTAGATGATAAACAATACGAAGTCTATGGAGAAAACGATAAAAAGATAGGAAATATAACAGGAACAGAATTAGATAAATATGTAATGGAGAGAAAAAAAGATATAGATAAAATGTATTCAAAAAATTAATAGAATACCTACCTTAGAGTATCTTGGAATAGTAAATTTGATTTACTGTTTCAAAGATAATCTAAGGTCTTTTTTTTTTGCTCCAAAAAAGGAGGAAATATGTTAAGATTATTCAGTTTGTTTACAGGAATAGGAGCTTTTGAAAAGGCTTTAGAAAGATTAAATATACCTTATGAATTAATAGGTTTTTCAGAAATAGACAAATTTGCAATAAAGAGCTACTGTGCTATCCATAATGTATCAGAAGAATTGAATTATGGAGATGTATCTAAAATAAATATATCAGAACTACCAGATTTTGATATGATGACTTGGGGATTTCCTTGTCAAGACATAAGTATTGCTCGGAAAGATGCAAGGAATTAAAGAAGGTCAGACTAGGAGTGGTCTGTATTATGAAGGATATAAAATACTAAAAGAAAAATTGCCTAAATATAGCATTATAGAAAATGTCAAAAATCTTACAAGTAAAAGATTTAAGTCACAATTTGAGGCTATTTTAAAAGATATATCTGATTTGGGATATACAAATTATTGGAAGGTTTTAAATAGTAAAGATTATCGGTATTCCACAAAATCGTGAAAGAGTCTTTATAGTTTCTATTCGCAATGATATAGCACAAAGTGGATTTTGTTTTCCACAAAAAGTGCCTTTAATGTGGAAATTAAAAGACTTTTTAGAAGAAAAAGTTGATGAGAAATATTATCTAACAAAACAAGGAATTGGTAGATTAATAAAGAAAAATAATAAATTAATAAGAGAAAGTGAAAATCCTAATATAAGTGCTTGTATTATTGCAGGCTATCATAAAATGGATCGGAAGAAATAATCAATATATATCAGAAAATACAGAGGCTAAAAGAATTGGTGGTTTATACGATGATGAAAATAGAAATAGACAAGCAGGAAGTATTTATAATGTAAATGGCTTATCTCCAACCTTAACTACTATGGAAGGAGGCAATAGGCAACCTTTTGTGCTAGTAAGAGAAGGAACGAAAAAAGGATATGTTGAAGCACAGATAGGAGATTCAATTAACATTTCATATCCTAGAAATATAACTAAAAGAGGTAGAGTTGGTAAAGAAGTATCACAAACTATATTAACATCTCCTAATATGGCTACATTAGAAGCGGTTACAGAGAAAAAAATGTTTAATCCATACAATAACCAACAAATTAAGGATATTGCTCCAACTCAAACAACAAGTTGTGGAAATACAACCTCAACTGCTACTGTACTTATATCAGAAGATGGAACACAATATATGAGAATAAGAAAACTAACACCTTTGGAAGTATGGAGGCTTATGGGATACGGAGATGAGGATTTTTATAAAGCACAATTAGCAGGTATTTCAGATACGCAGTTGTATCGTCAAGCAGGTAATAGCATTGTTGTCAATGTTTTAGAGTTTATACTAGAAGAATTATTTGCTGAAGAACTATTGCAGAAATGTGCATAAAAGAGAAGATGAATTTTAAAAAACATATTAATATATTGAACTAACGATTGTACAGGATTACATTGAAATAATTTGTCAAATAAAATACTGGTATAGAGGTTTTTATACCAGTATTTTCTCATCATATTATTATTTGACTTTTTGAAATTCAACTAAGGTATTTAAAATGGGTTTAAAAATTATTAGCAATTTTGGGATATTTTCTGTGCTTTCATTCATTATATATTCTAGGACTTTGGTTTCTAATAGTCTACATTCCTCAGGTGTATAAATTCTATTTTCTAATTTTAAACCTATATTTTTCATTTGGTTAAATTCATAATTTGAAAATATTTCTTGGGGATTCATGGTAATTACTCCTTTGACAAATTTAAAGATAGTTTATCATATTTGTTTTTTTTTGACAACTAGCAATTTAATTTTTTAATGCTTAAAATTTAAGTCTAATCCCTATAATTGTAGTTTTATTTCGAGCGAAGAATTATATTTTATAATTTATAAAACTAATAATCTAATAGGTGGAATGAATGGGTAAAGCTAAGAAATACCTACATTAAGTCTACGAAGTGCAGAGAAGAAATACACAAAGAACTTAACAATTTAACCTAATGAAAAATGTTATATAACAGGAGAAACACTAAAAATCGATGAAAGACACTGTAATCATATTAATGTTAAAAACGAAATAGAAAATACCTAAAATGTACATCACTTTAGGTATTTTTATTATTAGAAGTTATTTATATTTACATGTTAAATATTTCATAATTAGATTATCTAATTCAACGCTTTTTTCAAAAATGCTTTTTTCATCTCCATCTTTTTCTACTAAAGAATTTAATTCATCTCGTTTTTTAGCAAGTTCTTTATTCAATTCAAACAAATTATTTTTCATATTTACCTCATTTCTTAAAATTTGATATTTAATTCATTTAATATCTGCCTTAATATTTCTATTTTTTCATTTGATAAATGTGTTATTTTTGATTTTATTCTATTTACTGCTTGTCTAATATTGGATTTAGTACAATTGTGTAGTTGAGCTATTTGAGCTATATTATATATTTCATTATTATTTTCTTGTAAACCATAGTATAAAATAAAACGTTCCTTTTGTATAAGAGTAGCATTTTCAATATTCATAATAAATTCAAATAACTGTTTTTTCTGAACATCATTAAGTATTCTATTGTCTAAAGCAATTATGAGTTTATCTATAACATGCTGTTTTTCTCTAAACCATATATCATCAAAATCTATTATTTTAGAATTTCTAATTAATATTTTTTTATATTTATTATCAATTTCATTAAATTTATTATAAATCTGGTCGTATTCGTTATTAGTCACACCGTATTTTGAAGGTTTCAAATACTTTAATTCATTATCATTTTCATTTGAAATGACATATATTCCCAAATGCTCTTTTAGATTTTCATATTCATATTGTGTATAAAATTCTTCTTTAACTTTGACTTCTAATTTTTTAATTATTGCTAAGTCCGTAGTGGTTAATTCATTTTTTAAATCTATAGATTTCTTTTCATAATAACTATGACAATCTTTATCAAATAACATTTTATCCCTTTCTTATTTCTCAATAAATTATATATTATATGCTGAGATAAATTTATCTATTGCTACATCTAAATCTATATTTTTTTCAATCATATTTCCTAAATCTTCATACATTTTTTCACATTGACTCTCTTTTACAAGCCCTAAAGCATTAGCAAAATCTAAAAAGGGCAATATTTCTTTTTCATCATCTTCGATTACTTCCCTTTCTTGTTTTATTATTGTTTTCAATAATAGCTTAATTATATATCTGTTTTTTAATTGATTACATACCATGTTAAATCCTCCTATTTATTTTTATAGTATAAATTTTAACTTTTTTATTTTTATAGTATAAATTTTAACTTTTTGGCTAAAATAAAACCCAGTTCGCAAGTTGATCTCGCTAATTATTATAAAATTTTTGAGAAAGGAGCTTTTTCAATGGGGGTAATTCGCAAATTTAATGACAAAGTAAATATAATTGGTACAAATGTAAAAAAGTATCGTAAAAAGCAAGGTCTTTCCCAACCAGACTTATGTAGAAAAATGCAGTTGTTAGGTGTTACTATGTTCCACTCTGACATATACGAGATAGAAAATAATAAGCGACTTGTTAAGGACTTTGAAGCAAAAGCATTTTCTTTAGCTTTTAATATTACTCTTGATGAGTTATATGCAGAAACGGATAAACTTTTTTGAACACTAACTTATTAGTGTTCTTTAATTCATTTACTACATTATCTAATATTTTATATAATAATTTCTTTATTGTATGAGCTTTATAAAATCTAAATTTACATCATCTTCTGTTATTACTAAAGTTTCTTTTTTTCTTGTTATCTTTTCTTTTCTTAATTAGGATAATCATATCATCTTTGATACAAATTTTTAGTATATCTTTTTCTACAATTCCTGCCTTTTCTAAAATTTCATGTCCGATTAAAACATTTCCTAGTTCATCTATGGTAGCTATTTTATGATAATTGGCAAAATTAAGGGTATTTATTTCAAGTTTTATCTCATATTTGTTATCAATAATCATTTTATTTACCTTTGATGCACTCCTTCCAACCTTTAATTTTTTAATAATGATATTTTTTCCACTCAAATACACACAAAGTTTATATCCAGTTCTAATTTTTGTCCTTTCCATAATACTTTTTGATAATCTGATTCTTCTTAATTCATCAACTACTGTTTCATTCTCATTTTTAGTAGTATTATTATTTTTGGAATATGGTATATATGTTCCTGGTAATCTTTGATAAGCTACATTTCCAATTACAATAATATCTTTTTTTTCTTTCATAACAAATCCTCCTTTTTCTTGCGAACTCAGTTCGCAAAACTGATTAAAAAAAATTTTTGCTATGTGTATTTCTATATTTAAAGTACATTTATTGGTGAATATTAATATTTTTCCCTTATGCTATACCTCCTCACATTTCAAATTATCATATTACTCTTTCACCTTTATTATTTCTTCTAATTGATTCAAATATTTTTCCCATTTTACTACATTATTTTTGTCTACTAAATAACCATATAATAGATTTCTTTCTTCTGTAAATTTTACATATTCCTTTTTAGTATTCTCTAATAGGATTATTGTTCTTTTTGTTAAATCCTCTATTTTGCTATTATTCAACTTTGTTCCCTCCAATATGACATTGACAATATTATACAATATTTTTTTGTGTAGTCAACTACTAGATATTGGGAATTTGCTCTGAATGTACTAATATCAAGGGCAAAAAAATTTTCCGACATATTTCTACAAAATAAAAAGAAAACTAGATTATTCTAGTTCTCTAAATATGATATTACAGGTTCTTTAAAACTTCTATTATTTTAAATAATGCTTGTATTTTATCAGAATCTAATTCACTAATTTTCTCATCAATTTCTAACTTCTGCCTTAAATCTGGATTTGTAATATAACTTTTATACAATATATTAGGTGTAATACCTAAAAAATTCATAAAATCTATATCCGTTTTCTTGCTTGTACCATCTTTTCCGAGTTTCAATTTGTGAGATAGTTTTAGTGGATTTCTTTAATTCTTCTGCAAACTTTTCTTGTGTAATATTATGTTTTAGACGATATTCCTGAAAAATTATACCAAAAGTTTTATTAATATGTTCATTTGTAACTTCCATTTCTACCTCCTTTTTTTATTATATTGGATTTAGCTTTAAATATACACAATGCAGTAACTAGATAAAGTTTTATGCTTTATTAAAAGAAAAGAAGTAATTTGTTGAAAAAATCAAATGATTTTGATATGTTGTAATGTAAGTTGTGTGTAGTCAATTACTGGATATGTGTATATTGTTTACAGTTTTCAATAAAAATAATCTAGTTAAGAACTACATACATAGTCATATTATAATCTCTACTCTTTAATGATATGCTCATTATTTGATAAATCATGTTTCTTATGTTATAATCATCTCAACAAATAGTAATTTGTTGATTAAAATTTTAAATTTATTAGATTGGAGAAAACGAAATGGATTTATCGAATAGAGCTGAAGAAATAGTTAAAGGGTTAGTTAATAAGGCAGAGTCTGTTAGAGGTCATGAGATTGATTATGGAGAAAGAAATACATGGAAAAATGGTGATGAGAAGAGAGCGATAGCTAAAGAATTAAATGATAAAGGGTATATAAAATACATGGGTGGAAGCGGTTTATATAAAATACATTGTATTGTCACAGAGAAAGCTTTTAAGAAATATGGCATAGATATATAATATTTTGTAACTTTATCAAATTATAGTAGTGTAAAGATATAGTTTTTATAAGTAAAATAGTAATACAAATTATTGATTTATTTTTATAAAAATGTCATTGACAAAATTCGACAACATAATTCATCATAATATGTTATAATTAGATTATAAGGATGGTGATGTTATGAACGATTATAAACTAACATTACTTATTATGAAAAACACAGCTAAGCTTGAAAGAATGATTAAAACAGGAGCAGATTATTCAAAAATATTAAGACAGAGTGAAAAGTTAGATTATTATATTGTAGAAAAGATGAAAAATCAAATATTGTACAAAAGAAATCAAATGAGATGCTAAAAAAATGAATGTAAGACTAGAAAAGTAGGTTATTTTATACTAATAATCTACTTTTTACAATTTAATAATTTCTTTTAATTTTTCATAGTCAATTTCTAAAATAGTACATATTGCAATTAATTCAAAATCTTTTAATACTTTTGTTTCTTTTTCTATTTTATAAATTTCATCACCTGAAATAGGAATTCCAATTAAGTCTAATTCTCTTGATAAATCAGCCCTTGAAAAGCCCTTTTGATTTCTAAGATATTTAATTAAGGTTCCATACGCATTACTCTTTCCTTTAAATTTTTTCATTCTTTACCTCAATAATTATTTTTATTGATTTTATAATAATTATTATGATACAATTTAGTACGCAACATACTAAAAGATAAAAAAAGTAAAAAGGAGTGTAAAAAATGAAAAGTACAGGAATTGCTAGAAGAGTTGATGAACTTGGTAGAATTGTTATTCCAATAGAAATCAGAAATCAATTTAATATTGCTGAGAAAGATACTATTGAAATATATGTACATGGTGATTCTATTATTCTAAAAAAAATTGAGCCTACTTGTATTTTTTGCAATAGCAAAGAAAGTCTTGTAAAATTTAAAGAAAAGCTTATATGTAAAAAATGCAAAAAAGATTTAGCCTAAATTTTGAATATTTCAACTACCTTATAGGTAGTTTTTTATTTTATGCTATAATCTTATTAACTTTTTGCACCCAAATATAAAACTAATTATATCTAATATTTGAACAAAATAGAAAGGAGGCGTTTGTATTGGAAGAACTAATTATTCGTTCTAAAGCAGGAGATGAAAGAGCTTTTACAGAATTAATATTAAATATCAAAAATGATTTATATAGAATAGGAAAAACGAGATTAAGTAATGATGATGATATTAGTGATGCAATTCAAGAAACAATGATAAATGCTTATAAACATTTAAAAAAGTTAAAAGATATTTCAAATTTTAAAAGTTGGATTATTAAGATTTTAATTAATGAATGTAATAAAATTTATAAAAAGAAAAGCAAAAAAGAAAAACTTTTTGAAAAAGTCGTTATAGAACAAAAATTAGATACAATTGATAATCCAATTACTTCTATCAATTCTAAGCTAGATTTCGAATTATTAATTGAAAAATTAAATTATGAAGAAAAATTAATTGTTACCTTGTACTATAATAGTAAATATTCTTGCAACGAAATAGCAGCAATATTACATATGAATATTAATACTGTGAAAAGTAAACTAACTAGAGCTAAAGAGAAAGTGAAAAAATCTTATAAAGGAGGTATTCTTTATGAATAATAATTATGATAAAGTAGATAACTTGTTTTTTCAATATTTCGAAAATAATCAAGAAATTCCTATTGTAGTAACAAAAGGAATAGAAAGAACAATGCGTAATAAAAAATATGATTATGCACTAGTAGCATTAATCAAAAAAATTATAATAACAATTATTAGCTTTTTTACTGTTGCAAGTGGAATAGCTTTTGCTGGTTATACAGTTTATGAAAAAATTTGGAAAGAGCCCAAAAAATATGAAACATCCAATGATTATTTGAATTCTTTACCTTCTGAACAAATAAGTGAAGAAGAGAAAAGGAATCTAATTACGGAAGATGATGCCAAGAATATAGCTCTAAATTTTTTGAATAAATTAGGATATGAAAAACAGACTATAAATAGCATTGAATTAAAAAGAGATTATAGTCGACCAATGGAGAGTTATTATATGGCAAAAACAGAATCAAGCTATGAAAAAGGTTTAATGGTTTTAATTGATTCAAAAAATGGATATATTGAATATTTTAATGATTTAGATTTAAAATACAAAGACTTGGATCAAGACATTATAACAGAAGAACAAGCGAGGCAAATTGCTGTTGATACATATGAAAAGATTGAATTGAATAAGAATGATTATGAATTATATTCTGTAAAAAAAGAAGAATATGTTTTTGAAAATAAAACAAAAACCCTATGGGGAGCGACATTTTTGAAAAAAGAAAATAATATTTATAATAAATACGAAAATTTTTCGGTAGCATTTATCGTAGTAGATAATAAGATAATATATGATACGATTAATATTAGTACGAACACAGAGAAAATTAATAATCCTATCATAATTCAAGAAGAAACAGCAATTGAAATTGCAAAAAATAAAGAAGTAGAATTTACAAATACTGAGATTACTAATATTAAATCCGAACTTTCAATAGAAAAAATGAATACATTAGTTTACCAATTGGAATATGAAATATATGATACAATGAATTTGCAAATTGAAGAGAAAATACGAAATGTATGGAAAGTACGTATTGAACATAAAAATAAAAAGGATTTTAATACATATTTTAATCCTAATCAATATATGAAGGAAAACCTTAACAAAGAATTTTATATTGATGCAACTACTGGTGAAATAATAGGTGGAAAATTTATTGAAAATTTATAAAGGAAAAAAAGAGGGCAAATGCCCCCTTTTTTCGGTTAGAAATAGGAGATTGATGCAGTTACTAATTAATAACTATTATCACTTATTATTCAAATCCATAATAGTATGATACATGCCCCCTACGGTTAACTCCTGGAGATGGACCATTACTACTAACATCACAGAAAAGCTGTATCTTTTGTCCTTGTGTGACATTCACTCCTATACGATTATAAAAGACGCCTTCACTTTTATCACCACTAACAAGAACCTGAGTTGTACCAGCCCTTCTAATCTGCATTGTTACCTTAACTGGAGAATATGCAGAAGGTTCACAGTCTGAACAACTACAACATCCCTGTTTACAAGGTTGAACAGTAAAATAGATATACAATTTTCCACTTCTTCCCATTGTTTTAACTGGTGTTAGATTATTGTTAACAACCCTCATTGATTCAACTGGACCAAGATTTTGATTCCATGTTTCTGGTCCTGCTGCATAGGTAGGAAAAGCACCAATAACAGCCATAGAAACTACTAGGGTCAAACAGGTAATCATCCGAAAAACTTTCATTTTCATTTTTTTCATGTCAAAACCTCCTAATGTTTATGATTTTCCTATTTCCAACCTTATACCTAAAAATATGATTTTACATATTTAAGATATCAATATAGTAATTATAAAATTAATTAGATAATATTGCATTAAAAGATAAAAAAAGATAAAAAACGACAACTATATTTTACATTTTAAATTATTTATTATAGTCGAAATTACTACTTTGGGTGTAGGTTTTTCATTATCGTAAATTTTAAAATATTCGTTTAAAGTATTGGATTCGCAATCATAATACATTAAATCGGTTGCATTAATAATATTTGTTTTTATGTTATTAACAGTTTTCTTATACTTTTTAGATAGTATTGTGTAGATATCTTTTTCTAATTTAATATTTTCCCAATTATTTTTATTATACATTAGTAATATACATTCTTCTAAATACTTAGTGCCAATATATAAAAAATTATAATGTAGTTTTCTTAGTTCTTCACAAATTTTATATTCTATTGAAGATTTTTCTTGTTCTTTTACTTCAATTAATTTATTAATCTCTTTTAAAGCATTGTCTAAACCTGACATCTTATCAATATATGAATATAAATAGGGATTATTTCTTATCTGCATTAGTAATTCTACTTCTCCTGATATGACAATAATAGAATTCTTATATTTAATTAAATTATTTGTTTCAATATAATTTAAGATTTCAATTCCATTATAATGAGGTAGTTTTAAATCTAACAAAACTATATCAATAGTATTTTCTTGGTCTTTAAGCATATCTAGTGCTTCTTTTCCATCAGTGGATATCTTATATAATCGCATTTTGGGGTTTGTGTCAGCTAGTATATTTATTAAACTTTTTGAATAGTAGAAATTATCTTCAACAACTAATATATTTACCATTTTTTTCACCTCTATATATAGGATTACAAATTTTTACATTTTAGGTGCATTTATTTATCTTTTTTTATCTTTTTACTATTTTTTGCTAATTTATGATATTTAAGATATAGAATCATTAAATGAAAGGAGGATTTTTTATTAATTTAATATAAAAGGGAGGGTTTTTGATGAATATTTTTCAAAAATTTGTATCAATTATTTTATTATCTATAATTATAATAGGCATAATATTTCCTACATCACAAGCTATATCAAATGATATACAAGATAAAACAGAAGAAAATACTATAAATGAAGATAAAAAAGACAATAGTTCAAGTGTGAATGTAACAGACGAAGATACTAATTCTAAAACTATTAGTAATAATACAAGCAAAAATGAAAGTAACTTAGTATCAAACTTTAATGATATAACAAAAGAACAAGATATTGTGTTAGATTCTTCTAACACAGTAACAAATAATACTATTAAAGAACAAATTGTAGATGAAGAAACAGAAACTTCATTAAATACTAATGACAATGAAAATCCATTTTATGATAAAGTTTCACAAGAAAATATCAATTTGTTGTTAGAACATTTTGATTTATCAGCTAACGAACTTAGCAAAGGTATTTGGGTAGAAAGTAGTTCAAGAAGTATTATTCAAAATTTTATAAATGGTCATAGTTCTTACACTTATTCCATAGATACAGAGGGATTCATATCTTGCGACAATATTTTGAGAATGAATGAAAATTTAGATACAATAGAACCAGTAGAAACTGAAATGGATATAGCGCTTAAAAATATAAAAAATACGCAAAGTACAATTATTTCTATCTCTAGTCAATATATAGAGTTTAATAATAACACTTGTGTTTTTAAAGACTTTTATGATAATATGTATATAAAGAGTTATGAAAATGAGAACATCAGAGTATTAATACTAAATAGCAAGTTTTATAATAGCAATAATAAAATTACTTATAATTTAGACTTATCAGATAGTTTTATAAAAGCTTTAAACAATATACAATATAAAGTTCTAAATGGAGAAATAACTATGTCAAAGGAAAATTCCATAACTAGGTCTTCAAGAGATAGGAAAGGAACTGCTATAGGACATCAAACAGTATGGGGTGGACCAAAAGATAATGGAACTTATGCAACTATTGGAAGTGTCGATAATGGTGAATCTGTATATATATTAGGAAAGGAAGATGATTATTATCATATTCAATATGTTGTTACAGTAGGAAGTAATACTGGAAAAGAAAGATCAGGATACATTTTGAGGAGTAGCCTAAATGTTTCAGTTACTGACAAATTATTAATTCAAGAAGAAGTAATGACTGGGGGATATAGATATTCTAATGGAAATAATAAAATAGAATCTTGTGATGATTTTGATATTTCTATTAATTCTGATAGTAGTATTTCAAATACTGAAGGAGTAACATTATTGTATGATTATGGTTATTCAGATTGGACTGGAAAATCTTATAGAGTAGCATTCATTGAATATAGTACTTCAAATGGAATGAAAAGAGGATATATATATAATGATAAATTAGCTAATCCATTTGCAAGTACTTTAGTCAAAGCGCCTGCTAGAGTTATTACTTATACTGGACCAGATGCAAACAGATTTAATCTTGATACAGGGGCTATTGCAATTAATGAATATGCTTGCGCTATTGGATATAGTGGAAACTATATTTTTCTAGAATACAATACCAATGATGGAAGAAGAAGAGCTTTTGCAAGTTCCAATGATTTACAAGTATCTATATCTTCTTTAAATGTAATGAATTTACCAGACATAAAATATGATACTACATATATATCTACACAAAAGCAAAACGTTTCAGCAGGACCAGGTACATGCTTTAGTTTATGTGCATATAGAGGAGTTATAGGAAAAAAAGAGCCAGTATATGAAGCAATAAGTAATAATATTGTATATAATCAATTAAACTATACTTATATTGTTTATCATGTAGGAAGTTCTTATAAAGGAGGATATGTTCTAAGTAATACTCTAGAAAAAAATACTAATCCAGATTTTCCTAATATGCCAACATATAATGAGGCAAGTGGTGAATTTGTAAAGACTTATATCGGACAAACAGGATTAGGACAACCATTATATTCTTATAAAATAGGAACCGGCCAAAATAAAATTTATTTATGTTTCAATCAGCATGGTTGGGAGGATGGTGGCCCTTCAGATGGTATAGAATTAGTAAAATTAGCTATAAAATTTATGGAATATGTAAATATAAATCGAAACAATATAGGAACTTCAGATACTGGAAATACTACTGAAATAGAAAATATTAATTTTAAAGAATTGCTACAACGATGGACAATATATGTAATTCCTTCAATTAATAGAGATGGTATTACATCTGGTTGGACTAATTATGGACCTGGAAGAACAGATGTAACAACTAGAATTGACATGAATAGAGATTGGGACACAAGCTATTTTAAAGCCTATACAGATATTAATGATGGTAGAAATTATACTAGTGATAAAACAATGGCAACTTCTTCGGCACAAGCTGTTGCAGAATATCTTCAATCAGAAAATGTAAAACCCAATTCAAATGCAAAAAGTCTTTTATTAGATATACATGGTTGGGATGGAGAAATAGTTGCATGGAATGATGAATCAAAAAGAATGGGAGAATCATATTTCAAGCCACTTTTTTATAGTACTAACTTAATTGGATATACTGATAGTAATTATTTTAGAAGTAGAAAGAAAGATACTGATACGAGTGCAGGAGGATATATTATTAGATGGGCTGTTGAAAAATTAAAGGTTACAAATTCTATGATAGTTGAATTACCTTTAAGGACTGATAAAACAATAGATCATGATTTTGTTGAACAAAATAGCTATGATAGAAAATTGACTACAGCTATTCTTAATATGATGAAAAATGAATATAAGTAAAATAGGAGGGGGTAATTTTGAATAGAAAAAAAGGTGTTTGTATAGCAATAATATTATTAATAATTATCATTACAATTGTAGCAGTACTAATTAGTTTATTTAAAAATAAATCAATTGATATAAAAACAAACAATACAGATATTTCTGATAAAAATGTTATTCAAAATGAAGATATAGCAAATACTAATAATTTAATAGATAATGTTAGTAATAAAAATGATGCAATCATTGAAAAAAACTCTAATGCTACTTCGAATATTTTAGGTGGTAGATTAAGTGAAGAAGGCATTACTTATAACGGAGAAAATATTACTTATAATCAAAAATTATCCTCAAAATTAAATATTGCTTATATGTTAAAATATGATATAAAAAAAGATATATCTGTTTCAAGTTTTGAGTCAGAAATGGATACATATATTAATAAGTATAAACCTAAATCAACAGGACTATGGATAGAAAATCAAAGTTTATTGGAGGGAGATCCACTAGGAACTGATAGATTTATTTCAATTCTATTGCAACTAGGGGTAAATTGCGAAATAGATGCTAATGGATTTGTACAAAAGATTGATAGTACCATCGATATATGTAAATTAATTAATAAAATTATAGAAAGCAAAAAATTGGTTATGATTGCATTCTCGCCAGACTACTATGCTTATATAGAAAATTTTATTGACACAAATGCACACATGACTGATACAGAAGATAATTATGTAAGTTTTGAACCATTAAATAACATATATCCATATATTATTACTGGAAAATGTGAAATAGAAGAATTACAATGTATATTGGAACAAATAGTTAATGATATAGAAAAGTAAACAGAGTCATTATAATAAAATTTGCCTATCATGGTATTATATGTATAAATAGGAGGAAATATTTTGAAAAGAAATAAATTATATATTATAACATTAATTATAGCAGCATTGATACTATTAGCATTTATATATTTTTTTAGTAACACTAATGAGAAATTGTCGGAAACTAATATAGAAAGTGAGCTATTTAGTTATGAATTATTTGAATGTAATAATATTTTATATGATGATGTGGAAAGAATGAATAATATGTATTACAAGAAAATAGACACATTAGAACAATATAATTTATATAAGGCTAAGACAGACTTTATGCCAGAATGTAATACAAATTTCAACGAGAGATTTATACTGATGATTATGGTAGAAAATAGTTCAGTTGAGCATATAGTACCTGAAAAAATTTATACCGAAAATGATAAGTTATATATAGGTATGGTAAAAAATGCTAACATTAATCCGAATTATAATGCTTTTATTATAGAAATTTCTAAAAATTTGGAAAAAACTAATATAGAAGTTTATAAAGCAATTAATGAAGATATACAATATGAAAATTATATTCCAATAAAAGAATTACCAAGAAACTATACTATTGAAGATGCTAAAAAAGATGCTTGTTATATTATTGGAAATAATGGAGAAATTTTTAATAAGCAGTTAGCAGAACAATTTGTTGACAATTATAGTAATAATAAAAATTCTTTTATTCGAGTAATAAAATGTTCAGGAGAAGAAAAAACTATTATAGATGTTTATTATTCAACAATAGAAAATAAATTTCTTACTTGTGTAGACAATTCTAGAATATTTAATGATTTTACATACAATTACTATATGTTTTCTAATTTAGATAAAAAAACTCTTGCAGTAGGAAAAGATGGTTTATGTGATTACTATACATTAACAGATCCATATGAAACAGAAATGAATTTATTTTATATTTAAAAAAACAAAGCTTAACCTTTAAAGTTAAGCTTTATTTTGATAATGTCTAAATTTTTAAGACTTTATCTAAGCTAAGAATACAAAATTATAATTATAACAATGACTTTACTATATTATAAAGACTTTACCACAAGTTAAGAGCAATCCATCCAGATTTTTTGCCAGATGCTGTATCGTATAATACATAATAGTATCCGTTATATGACATGTAACCTGTATAAATTTTTGCTGATTCGTTACCTACGGAACCAATTGAGACATATGTTGAACCTGGTCCAGAATATACCGTTCTAACACCATCAATCCAAACATCACCATCAACACCATGATAATCATAAAAATCGTTGTAATATTTACTAGTATGAAATTTTAAGTGTCCGGCTGAAAAATATCCCCGTTTTCTACCTGAATTGGTATTATATTCTACATATACCCAGTCTCCATTTTTGGCTAATACTGTTACATACTCATTTGGATATACTGTTCCAGCAATTCCAAAGATAGAAGAATTATAGCCATAGTACAAATTTCCTGTGGATGTTACTAGAGCTAATCCAGTGCGATCTGCTTTAGTAATGTTACCATAAACATATCCACGCTTTGGACCTGAACTAGTGCTATACTCAATAAAGTAAACATTTGAAAATCCCTGTGGATTTGATACAAGTACAGTTACGCCCTCTCCGTTGCTAATACTTCCTGATACAATATCCCTACTAGGACTAGAGTATACATTTTGACTAGCAGTCGAATATCCTTGACAACCATTGAATATTTGTTCATACACAGTTCCAGAAATAGATCTTAAACCACTTGTAGGAACATATCCACACTTTTGTGATGAAGAATTATTTACAGTATAGACAATATGATACCATCCTAAGTATGCTTCTTTATCCAAAATATATACCTGTTCACCACTTCCAATGCTCCCCACAGTAGCATAACTAGTAGATGGACCAGAATATACGGTTTGGTTAGCTGTAGAAATAGCAGAGATACCAGTTATTCCATAAGCATAAGCAGGTTTTGCTGGTATAATAGTGAATACCAAGCATAACATTAATAAGTTAATAAAGCTACTCCGTTTTTTTATAATAGATAACATGTTTTTACCTCCTTAAAGTTTTTGTATTCTTAGCTTCAAAATGTTATAAAAACATTTCATTTATATTATATACCTTTACCATTAAAAAGAATGTCAAATCTTGTCGAATATTTATTTTTTTTGTTTTTTATTATTTAATTATAAAATTGAATAGAATTTTATTAACATTCGATAAATTCCAATATAGATTATCATATAAATAAAAAAAGATAGGAATAGAAGAATGTTGAATTAAATTTCTACTAATTATGAATACATTAGATATCAAAAATGAAAAAGATTAGTACAATTTGTTAGATGTTAAATATTAAAGGTATAAAATATATCGCAAGAACAAATGAAAAATATCAAAGGAAGCTGTTTAAACTTCCTTTTTTCTAAAATTTGTAGACAAAATAATAAATATATAAATTCATTATTTTATAGAATAGGAAAGTTATACAAATAAAATGAAAGAGGGAAGATAAAAAAAAGCAACAAAAATAAACCAAATTATGCAACTTGACAATGATAATATATGTAAAAAATAATTGATTATAATCTTAGAAACCTCAAATTTAGCTAATATAAAAGAAAAATCTTTTGTATTTACTAATATCTTGTATGTAAAGAAAAAAATATAAAGTTTTTTACAAATTCTGACAGGTTTTTTTAAAAAAGCATGATAAAATATGGAAGAAAATCTATAAAAGGAGAAATCTTTTTAACAAATACAAGAAGCTTAGCTTTTATGAAAAAGCTAGATAATTCAATATTATTATCAATAATTTAACTAAAAATAGGTTTTTTAAGAGCATAGTTATTTTATTACAGTCTATTGCTCTAACCTAACTATGCTCATAGGAGATTGTTATGGTTAGAATATTGTTAATGATAGAAGAATTTAATATATCTTTAATTTTTAAGGGTGAATTTGTGTATAATTACAAATTTAGCCTATTTTTTTTGCAATTAGGCATTATTCCTAATTGGAGAGGTCCTCCAAATTTGGAATTTTATAAAAATTTCAAATTTAGGAGGAAAATAATGAAAAAAGAAAATTTAAAAGGTGAAAAATTATGTGATTATATAATTTATATAAATAAAAAAAATGAGTGTATTGCAGTATTTAAAGATTTTGAGAATAATAT
>JAAWCL010000104.1 GCA_022793235.1 Bacilli bacterium
TATCTTCTTCTGATTTCTTATTTCTCTCCGCATTCTCTATTTCTTCAGCTGTGTGTTGTCTTTGTATATGTCTTTCTTCTTCTAATCCTGTACGTTCCGCATTCAATTGTTGTTCCATATGTTCTATATCATTTGATAATTGTATACTTATATCTTTTTTTATTTTTGCTCCCTCTTCTGTTTTAAGATATGGAATCATATTTATTTTTGCTGTAATACTATTTATAGTAGTATTATTACTTAATATACTAGCACTAATTTCATATTCAACGTTTTCTTCTACATCAACTTGGTATGCTTTTGTCTCTGTTATATCAGTATCTAATAAAACTGTTTCTGTTTCTCCTACTTTCTTTATTACTTTACAATGTGCTTTTGGTGTTTGTTCTCCTAATACAATATAAAATCCACATTTATCACCTTTTTGTAACTTTTCATCTTCTTTATTAGCAAATTTAACATCTATATATTGAGACAAATCCTTTGCACCTTCTGGTAATTCCTCAACTAAATCTGTTTCTAATATACCTAATAAAAAGTCAATATGCTTTGATATATCATTTTTATCTATATTTTCGTCATTCGAATCACCCTTATTACTAAAATTAACTGCTTTAGCATATATACCAGTTAATTTACCTTTGTTTAACATATGTTGTATCATTACATATATATCATTTGAGTTTATTTTTCCTTCACCAGTAGCATCACCATACAATATTATTTTAGATTTAGAGCCATCTTTTAATGTCATCATTGATCCTGTAGCTACTAGATTAGTATCCTCCATAGGATTATTATCTTTTGTTTTTATCTCATTTATATTAGTTACTATTTCTTTCAATTCACTTACAGTCACATGTTTCTGTGTATCTACGGTATTTAACATGATAGAGTAAATATCTATATTATCAGTTTGATTATCTAACTTAAATATTTTTATTGTTTGAGTATATCCATAACTATTATTAATATTAGTAGCACTAGTTATAACAATTCCTAAAATAAATAGCGGAAGAATCTTTCTTAACAGTTTTTCTTTCTTTTTAAAGAAAATTGCTAATATAATAAAAATCACAATTGATATGATTATAATAGTGTTTACCCCTGCATAAGGTAGTATACCATTTGCTACAGTTCCATCTTTTCCATTAATACTATTTTTACCTGTATTATTTTCATCACTATTACTTGGATTATCTGAATTATTTGAATCATCTGGGTCTTTTGTATTAGTTGTAGAAACTATTACCTTTACTTTATCACTTTTATAACTTTGTTCTAAATTAGACTCATCATACACCTCAGAGTTTTCTGTGGTACAATTCATATCTATAACCTCAAATATCGCATTTTCAACTTGTTTAGTAGCCTTAAACTTAAAATCAAACTCTTTAGCTCCTTTTCCTTCTAAATTAGCATATACTGAAGCTATATATGTATAATTTATATAGTCTTTTACATGTAAGTATTTTGTCTGAGTATCTATAAATTCAAAACTTTCAGCATCATATTTTAATTTAAAATCACTTGTTACTACCGATTCATCTAAAATAACTTTAACATTAATTTCCTCATTAACTTTCAATTCGGTTGGATTTGTTTGCAATTTTACTGACATAGCTTGTACTGTAGTCGATAAAATAAATATTAAAATTATAATTACAATTAGTTGTTTTAAAACTTTCTTCATATCTATTCTCCTTTATTAATTTTATATATATCACAAATTTTATACTTTATGTATATATTGTATCATATAATTGTGCACTCGTTTTTTACATTTTGTTTACATTTATATTACATTTATACTAAAGTTAACAATAACTTTCATAGATTCAATGTCACACTTTATCTTAGAAATGTAAAAAAAACGCCATGACGGCGTTTTCTTTAATATATTTAATTAATTTTGTTCTGAATCCTCTGTTGTTTCTTCTAATTCTTGTTCTGTATTTATATGAATATTTTGGTATTTTTGCATTCCTGTTCCTGCTGGTATTAGTTTACCAATTATAACATTTTCTTTTAATCCTACTAAATCATCAACTTTTCCTTTTATTGCCGCTTCTGTTAATACTCTTGTTGTTTCTTGGAATGATGCAGCAGATAAGAAGCTTTCTGTTGCAAGAGATGCCTTTGTAATACCAAGTAAAACTCTTTTACCTGTAGCAGGACGTTTACCTTCAGCAATTGTTTCATTATTTTTATCTTCAAATTCATACATATCTATTAAAGAACCTGGGAACATATCAGTATCACAATTATCTTCAACTCTAACTTTTTTAAGCATTTGTCTACCAATAACCTCAATATGTTTATCATTTATATCAACACCTTGGTTTCTATAAACTTTTTGAACTTCTGAAGTTAAGTATTCATATACTCCTTCTGGTCCCTTGATTGCTAAGATTTCACTTGGATTAATTGATCCTTCTATTAATGGTTGACCAGCTTCTACCATATCACCATCTTTTACTTTCATTTTTGAACCAAATGGTATTGTATATGATTTAGCCTCATCTTTTCCTGTTACGATAACTTCTTTCTTCTTCTTAGTTTCTTTTATTTTAACTTTACCATCAATTTCAGTAATAACTGCTAGCCCCTTTGGTTTTCTAGCTTCAAATAATTCTTCAACCCTTGGAAGACCTTGTGTAATATCTGCTACACCAGCAACACCACCAGAGTGGATAGTTCTCATTGTAAGCTGTGTACCTGGTTCACCAATTGATTGTGCTGCAATTATACCAACTGCTTCACCAATTGAAACTAAATCACGTCTTGCTAATCCCATACCATAACA
>JAAWCL010000254.1 GCA_022793235.1 Bacilli bacterium
TTGCTGATTGAACATCTTTTATTATAATTTCATTACTTTTTACTATTGCTATATCATTTATAATTTTTGTTTCTATTTCTATCACCCTTAAAGTTTATTTTTCTAATCTAATATCATGAATTTACTTCTTTATATTTCTAAACCCATATGTATCTTGACATGATTATAACACAAAAGGTAATTAATTTTCAATAAATTAACTGCCTTATACTTAAAATGTATGTGTCAAGTAAAAGTAGGCAATTTTTTTATTTTTGCTATCTCTAATTCTCCCTTTTTATTTTGTTTATATAAGTTAATAGCATCAAGGTAGACTTTTTCATATTCAATATTAGATAAATTCGCTACGTCTCTAAAACGATGTTCATAAGGTACTCTTTCATCTACTAATGTTGAACCAACATCAAAAAACAACCATTAAATAGCATCTTATCATTTTGAGTGGTAAAAATGGGCTTTTTGATGTGTTCACTCCCATAGAATGGTAATGTCCCGCACTACCTAAGTAGCACGGGACATTGTGATGATTACAAATTAAATGAATACGAGTTACTTCCACCCTTGAATTGTGTATAGGAACCAAGCTTGTCGGCAAATCTGCGAACTTTTTTATCTTTCAACTCTAATGAAGTGTGAACAATAATCTTCTTTCCTTCTGTCCTTATCATTACAGGTTCTTCAGAAAAGATATTTTTGAATACCGATTTTATCCGAGCATTTGATATTCCTTGGCAACCTTTTTGTGGTGTAATACAAATACGATTCAACATTGTTTTTTCCTCCCTTATAAGCAAATTCCATATTCGTTCTGAAACCAGTCAAGAATTTCAGTGTTAACTGCCGATGTCAATTTCACAGGATAGTTATCCAGAATATGAACTGCTGTACGAACAACGCAACATCGCATATCTCCAACTAGCATTCCTTCTTTTGCCAAATCCTTGCAGTCGCCTAGTTGACTATCAAGTTCTTCAGCAACTTTCTGAGCAGTTTCACTCATTTTTAAAAATTCTTTCATCACCATTTCCTCCTTATTAGTGGTCGCATGTTTTCTTGTTAGAACTCAGAAAGAAA
>JAAWCL010000105.1 GCA_022793235.1 Bacilli bacterium
AATTTTATTAGTTATACACGTTCTTCTATTTATTCTATTTTACAAAAATATCAAACTCTTTCTAGGCAATCTAAATATTTATTTTTTAAATCTAATTTGTTAAAAAATTCCTCTTCCTATAAAGATTTTGTACTCTATCATACTTTTTTTAACCTTATCTGGCAAGTAGACTTTAAAAGAGATATAGAAAAGGAAAAACAGCTTTTTTTGCAAGATATTTCTATGCATTCTTTATGGAAGTATCAAATATCAGGCAATTATAAAATACTTCTTATACATATACAAGAAAATTATACTTTAAAAGCCATTGATGAGATTTTTACTTTTCATTCTTATTTAAAAAATAATGGAATTTATGTGGATTTACTTTTTCTTTATCCTAACGAGGCAACTAAGAAGGCAATTCTAGGATTTAAGAGATACTTCTCTCTTTTGAATGAAAATCATTTAACTTTTGATGGCGTTTTTCTTTTATCCTCTTTAGAGGTTTCAAATGAAGAATTTCAGCAGCTTAAGCTTTTATCTACATTATATATAGAATTAAGGGATAATAACCATTTACAGGATATTGTTTCCTATTTAAAAAGAAAACAGTCTCGACAAAAAAATTTACAAAATTTTAAAATATTTTTAGAAAAGGAAAAGAAAATCGAAGCAGAAAAGACTTTTTGTCCAAATATTTTTGAAGAAGAGGATGAATCTATTCCTGTTCATGAAATTGGCTCTTTAGATCGTACTTCTTCCCCTTTTAAAACACTTTTTCTTGACAATTCTTATGGAGGATTTGACTTAGTAAATAATGAGTATGTTATTTACCATTTTGCTTATCCTTGGAAGATTTTATTGTCTAACTCTTATTTGTATTCTATTTATTCTAATAAGGAACAAACTTCTTTGTGTTCTTCTGATTCTACTATTTTTACTGGTTTTAGTGATTTCTATGAAATATTATTGAATGATAAATCTATTACCTTTCAAACTATTCGAGTTGGTTTTGGTTATTCTATTTTTTCATATCATGAAGATGGAGTTGAACTTATTGTGACTAAATTTTTATCTACAATTGATCCTATCTTATTTTATAAATTTGATTTTCAGAATAAAAGTAATCTTCCTATTACTATTCAACTAAAATTCTTACTTCTACCTTTGTTGGGCTTACATGCTTATGAGGCTAGGTTTCTTTCTTCTTTCTATGATAAAAAGAATAATCTCGTTCGAATAAAAAACAAATTAACTGGAAAACAGCTTTTTATTAGTGCTACCAAAAAATTTAAGGATGTATTTTGTCATTCGTTCTTAGAAAAAATCTTGGAAATAGAAATTTCTTTTTTAAAGGATGAACGTAAATCTTTCTCTATTTTTATTGGTACTAATCCAAGAAAGGATTATTTTTTGGAAAGTACTAATGCTATATATGATAAGAATGTTCTGTTGTTAAAAGAAAAATATGCTAATATATCTGTTGTGGAAAATAGCCTTTATTTAACAAAGATACATTTTAAGGATTTACTTCATGTTCTTTCTATTGAAACAGATGATACAACATTGAATTTAATGTGTTTATGGCAAACTTATGAAATTCTCCTTTTTAATGGCTATGATAGAGAAAGTTTACTTCAACATCATTTTTTATTTACTATACAGGATCTTCTATATGATAGTCTATCACTTCTACTTATTTCACCTGATTTGAGTAAAAAAAATATTTTAAAATGTCTAGAACATGTTACATATAAGGGTGAACTTCTTTCTTCTTGGAATGCTTCTGAAAATATTGGAATGGTCTGTTCTACTCTTTCTACTTATCTACTTCTTTTTTATAGCATTCAAAAATATTTAGAAGTAAGTGAGGATTATGCTATTTTAAATGGGGAATATTCTTATTTGCTTACAAGGTTGGGTAGAGAAAAAGAAGTATATTTTAAATTTACTACATATCATGACTCTTTTTATCAACACTTAGAGAAAATTTTAAATTTCGTTTTAGAAAATGAAAAATTCAATTCTAACATCATTCTTTATCAAATACTTGTCTTTTTTGTATCTATTACTAAAATATACAATAAGAATAAGGATATTACTTTTTATAGAGAAAAATTACAGTCTTTGGATAAGGAAGGGATGAAAAAAATTCTGTCAAATGATGACATGATCTATAAACTTATTTTTAATTACTCTACTCTTAATGATGAAAAAGATTGGATAGAAAATTTAACTTGTTCTAAACTTTTAAAAATTTGTGTTTTAGCCAAATTCGGTCAGATCGATAAGGCTTATCATCTATATAAAAATTTGAGTTCTCTTTATCAAACTGCTACTAAGAAGCGGATAGATCGATATAAAAAAGAGCCCTATTTTTCTAATCAAAATTCTCTTCACTTCTTTCTTTTTTTAGAGTTGTTTTTAGGAGTCAAGAAACAAGGGAAAAGAATATTTATTTCTCCTACTCTGCCAACATGCATAAAAAGTTTTAAGCTTTATTATAAATACTATAGCACGATTTATGAAATTTATGTTTTTAAGAGTCAAAAAAAAGATACTATTATAATAGATGGAGAAAAAGCGATATATATATCTTTAAAAAATGATTATAAAAAACATATTGTAGAGATCTATTATAAAGAAAAGAATTGCTTATAAAAAACAATTCTTTTTGTTTAACAAGACTAATTACTATGAAAGATTTCTATCTTTATATTCTCTTTGATATATTTCAAATAGCTCTTTAAATCGATTATAATGAACTATCTCTCTTTGTCTAAGCCACAAAAGTGGAGCAATGACATCATTATCATTTGTCAAATTTATTAAGTTTTCATAAACGGCCCTTGCTTTCTGTTCTGCAGCCATATCTTCTGAAAGATCTGCTAAAGCATCTCCTGTTGTTGCAAAATAAGTTACACTAAATGGTACTCCATCCGCATTGGTTGGATACAAACCTTTTCTATGTTCTGCATAGTGTGGATCTAGTCCAGCTTCTTTGATTTCTTCTATTGTAGCTCCCTTCATTAATTGATATACCATAGTTGAAATCATTTCTACATGTGCTAGTTCTTCTGGACGTTAAAAATAGAAATAGATCATTTTTCTATTTATTTTGATCCGACTGGAAATTTTTCCTTTTTTGAGTCTTTATTTCCTAAAATTCGAGCATATTTTTCAGGTTCATTCATAATTATGTTATAGTTGTCTGTTTTTCTAAGTTCTAGTATAAAATCAATTTCTTCTTTTGACATAATTTCTTTCTTTTGTTTGGACTTTACTATATATTCTGTTCCAAAAAATGTATTTATATCTACTTTAAAATAATTGGTTACTTTTTTTAGAAATTCTAAATCAGGCATCCTTCGCCCATTTTCATAATGAGATATAGTTGTTTTATCTAAGTTTAATTCGTCTCCTAGTTCTTTTTGTGTTAGACCTCTTTCTTTTCTCAAAGCCCTTATTCTTTTTCCTACTATCATTTTTGCACCTCTAAACAAAATTATAAATAATTTTAAGATGTGTTAGTGTAATATAGACAATATGTCTACATGATTTTTTTGGCAAGTTTGTTTGGGATTTTTACTAGTGCTACATTGTCCATTATAATAATATAATAACTTTTATTTTCTTTAAGTAATAGAATTTTCTTCGCTCTTATTCCTGTTTCTTTGGTAAAAAATTTTACTTCTTCTTCATTTAAGAGTTTAGCAGTCATAATCTCTCCTTTCAATTAAAATTATTGCATAAATTATCTAAGTGTACAAACAATCAATTTTAAAAATTAGGGTCATTTTACAACCTGATTTCTTTATATTCTACTTAAAATTTGAAAATTCTGTTTATATTCCTAGTTCTTTTTCTATATTTGTTCTTTACACTATTTATTATAAAAAGAGTGATTTTTTCTATACATTAAATTTTTTTACTTCTTTTATTTTTTTGCCAAAATTTCTAGTCTACCTTTTCTTATTCTTATTATTCCTTTGCTCATTTCTGTACTTACATTATAAAACATGAGTACTTTTGGGTTTTTTATTTTACTTATGATCATTTCTTCTGTCAAGTTATTTGTAAATACTATATTTCCTTATTTTGTTCTTCTTTTTTTAAATACCAAATTCTATTTTTATAGATTTCTTTTTGGGAAAGTTCATATATTAAATTCTGTATATAGAGTTTGTTTTTTTGTGTCTCTTTTTCTGTTTTATAAAGTTCTATTTTACTTTTTTCCCTTTCCATTCTTGTTATAAATTTCATTTTCTCACCCATTTTCATTTTATTCTTTATTTAGATGTATAGAATATATTCTTTTTTATTTAATAAAATTTAGTAGGTGATTTTGATGTATGGTGCATATCTTAGAAAATCTAGACAAGATATTTCTTTTGAAAAAAAAGGTTGTGTTGATACCTTAAAGAGACATAGAGATATTCTTATTTCTCTTTCAGAACAGATGAATGTAGATATAGATATATGGTACCAAGAAGTAGTTTCTGCAGATACAATTGAAGAACGACCAGAGGTTAAAAAGATGCTCTTAGAAATTGAGAAAAAAAGATTTAAAGGAATTTTTGTTATTGATGTGGATCGCCTTGCACGCGGAGATACAGCAGATCAAGCTCGAATTTTTAAATCTTTTGCTTTTTCTTCTACTAAAATTATTACGCCTAATAAGATTTATGATCCAACGAATGAAGCGGATGAGGAATTTTTTGAGTTTGGGCTTTTTATGTCTAGGCGGGAATATAAGCTTATAAATAAGCGATTAAATAGAGGTCGTCTTTCGTCTGTTTATGAGGGAAAATTTGTTGCTTCTATATGTCCTTATGGATATGCAAAAGAAAAAATAAAGAATGAGAAGGGATATAGGCTTGTTCCATTAGAGGAAGAATCAAAAATTGTGAAATTCATTTTTTCTAAGGCTTGTGAAAATGTAGGGGCTCAGCGTATTGCGAATCTTTTAAATACTATGAAAGTAAAACCTAGAAGAGCAGATGTTTGGTCCTATTCTACTATTCGAGATATACTTGCTAACCCTACTTATTATGGAATGGTGAAATGGAATTTTAGAAAAACTGAAAAAAGGTTGATTGATGGAGTTATTTATAAAAGTAGACCAAAACATAAGGATTTTCTCTTAGTTAAGGGGCTTCATGAGGCTCTTATTGATAAAGAAACCTTTGATTTTGTTAATAAAAGTAAGAGAGTTGTTCATCATAGGAAGAATGAACAACTACAAAATCCTTTAGCAGGTCTTGTGCACTGTTATTTCTGTAATCATACTTTACAGAGAAAAAGCTATTCTTCTATGACAAAAGATTTTTTAATTTGTCCAAGAATTCATTGCAAAAATTATGGTAGTTTTTTGGCCGAAGTAGAGGAGTCTTTGATTTTTTCATTAAAAGAGTATTTTTCTCAATATAAGATTACTTTTGATCCTTCTATCCTTACACCCGTTGATTATACACCTATTGTTAATACAATAAAAAAAGAGTTAGATTTGTTAGAAAGACAACTCTCTAATATTTATGATTTATTGGAGCAAAATGTATATGATACGAATACTTTTTATGAACGTATGTCTTTATTAAAAAATAGAAAAGATGAGCTTGAAAAAGAAAAGAAAAATTATATTTATCCTACTATACATAAGAAACGAATATTTAGTCCTAGTTTGATTGCTATTTTAAATGATTATCATTTATTATGTATAGAGGATAAAAACAAGTTACTTAGAGCCCTTATCCATAAAGTTTATTATAAGAAAACGAAAAAGGGTAAAAATCATGAAAATGAGTTTACCTTAAAAATTATATTAAATATCTAGTTACAAGTATATCCCATAGAAGATAGTTTTTCTTTTAATCCACGACTACTCTCTCCTATTTTAATGACATTTTCTCCATTCAAATCATTTATGGTGTCAAATCTTAGCGAAGTATCTTCTACTTCACTATTTCTTTTAATAGATAAAT
>JAAWCL010000106.1 GCA_022793235.1 Bacilli bacterium
CAAGACATAATAAAAACCCATAAAGTGGGTCTCTCTTTTTTTTGAAAGTCCACTTTATAGGTTACATTTTATATTTTTCTTCTCTTTCTTTTTTATTTATTAAATATAGATTTTATCATCTTTTTTGGATTTATTTTTCTTACTTCTTTAGGGTATCTCACTTTTTTTGGTAATTTCATTTTTATATCACCCATTTTAAAATAAACCATACTTGCTAAAGAGTTTATTACATATTCATAAATAGCACATTGTATAGCCATTGTTCTGTTTTCTATTTTTTCTTCTTCTGACATAGCAATATATTCATCTGCTATTCTATATCTTTCTTGTAATATTTGTTGACAATACTCTGTTATCTGTTCTATAGTCATATCCTTTATATTATTATAATCTATAATCCATTCAATTGTTTTAATATATTCTATTTCTTCTTTATTTTTAAACTCAACGAAGTCATATCTATTTTTTTCAGTTAATATAAAAATTTCATGTCTAAATAGTCGCATAAATTTTGGTATATCATTTTTATCCTCATATGTATTTAAAAACTGATTGAAATATGCAATATCTTCTTTTTGCAAATAAACAGCATCTTCTGTAATTATTTTCATAATTACTCCCCCTTTTTTGTGCCATATTGTATCACATAATTATATATTTTTCAAGTCTTTTATATTTCTTTGTGTTATCGTTTTGTGATAATGTCATGTTGTATCATTTTTAGAAGTAATTTTTTTGTTAATTCTATATTTTTATGTTATTCTATTCTTATATTTAATTATTACAAGAAAAGAGATCTATGTATGAAAAGTCAAGATAGCTGGAATTCAAATTTTAGAAAAACTAAATTTTATAATAAGCAAAAGGAGAAAAGAATAAAAAATTATGATTATGAAAAAATTGGTGATAATATTATTGCTGTACTCTTAGATTTGCAAGGAACATGTGATTTTATAGATGGTGAGAAAGCAAAGATTTTTATTAAACAAATCAATAAAATTCGAAATGTCTTTCAAGCTGATACTGCTTATATAAGTATATCTACACACTATTCTAATTCTCAGGAAATTAAGAAAGTTTTAGATATTTTTAGTTCTTTATTACCTTCTCGTATAAAAATTGGTACTAGTTTTTTTAATGGAGGCACTTATGATTATGAGGAAAATTTAGAGAAATGCCAATATACTTTCTTTAATTCTAATAAACTGGATACTTTCCGTGAATGTTATTTTCATAAGCCTAATCATCAACTGAAATGGTTTGCTTTTATAGATGATCAGGCTTTAGATACTCTCTATAGGCAATTTCAAGACAATAAGCCTATGCTACTTTCTATCCCTTCTGCTTCTTTTGAAAGTGTTTCTAGAAATAATTTTATGCGTATTGCTACTACAACAAGAGGCTTTGATGGGGTGATTGAAACTTTAAATATTATATACATTCTATTCAAAAACTTACTCCTACAGACATTCTTCTTAAGCAAAAGAATATGATTCGACATTTATCTAGTTTTGAACTTAGTGATAAAGTTAAAAAACAGGACTTTACATATTTAGTACAATATTTTACACTAGGTTTTGCAGATTCTGATGATTATATAGATGTACTTGAAGAAATTTCTTTTCTTATTCATAATGAAAATTTTTCAAAGGAAAATTATGAACTTATTCAAAAAATTCTTTCTATTTTGAGACAAAATTTTAGTGAAAAGCAAGATCAAAAAACATTAGAGAAAGTTAAGAGGATAAAAGATGAGCTTAATAACTAAGAATGAGGATATTATTGTTGTTTCTAAGAATGATTTAGATTATGTCCTTATGGATAAAAAAAACTTTAATCTTGTATATAAAATTCAAAAAGACACTTGGATTGATGATCCTGACTATGATGGATTATATGATAAAGTTATTCATACTACACCTATTAACTGTATGTTTTTAATCTATGATGCAACCTCTTTAATTGGTATTGTAGGTATTGATTTTTATACAAAATATCCTAATGACATCTGGTTAGATTGGTTTACTATTTTACCTGAATATAGACAAAAAGGTTATGGGAAGAAGGTTTTACTTGATATAATTGATTATTGTAAAAATTTAAAAAATTATGATTATTTTCGAATTGAAACAACTTACTTTAAAGATAGACCTGCTCTGTTTTTATATGATAAAATTATGCCATTCAAGGAAAATTATACTATAGAAGATACAAGAGAGATTATCCATCATACTTTGATTTACTCTTATTCACTTCATGGTAAAACTATGAAAAAATGGAATAATCGATATTTAGGTTTAGAAGAATATTATAATAAATGTAGAAAAAACGACCTTTAAGTCGTTTTTAGTTGTATATACATAACTCATGTTGTGCTCTTGTACAAGCTACATATAATAAATTTCTTTCATTTTTCCGATATGTATTTTCTCTGTTATTATAAACGAGTACACTATCAAATTCTAGACCTTTTGCAATATAAGCTGGAATGATAATTAAATCTTTATGAAATTTTTTTGTTTTTTCATCTACAATTGAAATATCATATTCTTCTTTTACTAAGTTATAAATTTTTTCAGCTTCTTTTCTATCTTTTGTTATAATTGCAAAACTTTTATATTCGTTTATAAAATAGTCCATATCTTCCTTTAGCCTTTCCAATAAATTATCTATATTTTTTCTTATTTTTACAGGTTTATTTGTTTTTTTTCGAATAGCATTAACATGATTTAGACTTAATATTTTATTTGTGTAATTGATAATTTCTGGAGAGGAACGATAAGTTTTTAAAAGTTCTAAATATTTACTTTCTTCATTTAGGGCACTTTCTAAATCTGCTAGAGTTTTATATTGATAATAAGGATTTATATTTTGATTAATATCTCCTAGTATTGTGAAGTCTGCCTTTTTAAATATTTTACTAATTATTATGTATTGTAATTTGTTATAATCTTGAGCTTCATCTATAATTACTTGTTTAATGGCATTTTCATAAGGAAAACCTTCTAAGATTCCCTTTATATAAGAAAATAAAAGTGCATCTTCATAATTAATTACTTCTTTTTCAATAAAACTTTTGATTAGGGAATCATTTACTTTTCTTTTACAATATTTTGATTTAAAAAACATGGCATATATTTCTTTATAATCTTGCTTGAAGTTGACATTTTTATAGATTAGTTTCTTGAAGGTAGCTGCTTTCTTTAGCTTTCCATTATAAAGGTTTGTGGATAGTCTATTTGCTATCTCATCTATTCTTTCAAATAATGGCATAACGTTGTATTTATAATGTAACATTTCATTTACTTCCTCTTTATCAATTTGATTCATATCCCCTTCTATAAAACTGTTTATACATTTACAATTCTTTATATATTCCTCTAAATAGGCACTTATATCTTCTATTATTTCATCACTTTGTTTATATTTTATTAAATCAGGATCTACTTCTGTATAAGAATAATATCTTGCAATAAAGTCTGAAAAACTTTCTACATCTTTATATTCTGTTATAAAATTTGATAAATAATCATTAAATGTTGTCTGTATGGTGTTGTTTTCTCCTAAAGATGGTAATACATCGGATATATATTCTGTAAAGATATCATTTGGAGAAAAAATTAAGATATTATTACTAGTTAGGTTTTCTAATCTATATAATAAAAATGCTATTCTATGAAGCGCTACTGTTGTTTTTCCACTTCCTGCTATTCCTTGTACAATTAGATTATGGTCTAGTACATTTCTAATTACTTTATTCTGTTCTTGTTGAATAGTATTTACTACATTTTTCATTTTTTCATTAGACTCTGTTGATAAGACTTCTTGTAAGACTTCATCATCTATATTTAAAGAGTTGTCAAATACCCCTTGTAGCATATTCTCCTCTATTTTATATTGCCTTTTTCTTTTTAGAAATCCTTCTACTTTACCTCCTGGTGTTGTATATTCGCAGGGACCTGTTTCATAGTCATAAAAGAGACTACAAATTGGACTCCTCCAATCATACAATATATTATTTAAATCCTTGTCTTTTAAATAAGTAAGAGATATATAAATATTTAATATTTCATTATCTTCATAGTCTTCAAATACTAAAGAAGCAAAATAAGGTTTTTTCTCTATTTGCTTCAATCTTTTAAAATATCTTTCTTTCTGGAGATTCTTTTCTTCTTCAGAAGAAGTTGCTAGTTTTGCTTGGGCAATTTCTCCATCATCAAAAGTACTAGAACCATCCCACATTAATTTTTTGAATTCTTTTAGGTTTTCATAATCTTCTCTTACTTCGCTTTTTAGGCTATCTAATGTTTCTCCTAAAAGTTTATTTGTAAGTCTTAATATTTTTTTCTCTTTTGTAAATTCCTCTACACTAATTGCCATATTATATCACCTACATTACTCTGTTTTATTTATTTAATTGATCTATTAAGTTTATAAATTCATTTTGAATTTCTTCTAGTCTTTCTTTAGTTTTAGCCTCAAATCTTGCTGTTAGGTTTGGACCTGTATTGCTTGCACGTACTAAGGCCCATCCATCATCAAATAATACCTTTATACCATCAATATCTAAAAAGTTATATTTTTTTTCTTTCGCATATTCTCCTACTTTTGCTATCACTTTAAATTTTCTCTCATCAGGACTTTTAAATTTCAATTCTTCTGTAGCATAATAGTATGGTATGTCTTCTATTAATTCATCTACTGTTTTGCCAGTCTTAGATAATAGTTCTAATATTCTAAGTCCTGCATAAAGTCCACTATCAAATCCAGGCCATCTATCTCTAAAGTAAACGTGTCCTGATAGTTCCCCACCAAATGGTAAATTTTCTTCTTTTACTTTGGCTTTTGTATAGGAATTTCCTGTTCTATAGCATATTCCTTTTCCTCCTAGGTTTCTTATTTCATCTTCTACCGCTTTGGAACATTTTACATCATAAAGAAATGTTTTCTTTTCTACTTTATCTATTAAATCTCTAATTATTACTATCATATATTGATCAGTTGGAACAAATTTTGCAGTATTTGTAACTAGTCCCATACGATCTCCATCTCCATCAAAGGAAAGTCCTATATCTGCTTTTTCTTCTAATACTTTTCTTTTCAATTGCTCTAAATTTTTTTCTACACATGGATCAGGATGGTGATTAGGAAAACTTCCATCACTTTCTTCATTAATATAAATAGTCTCTATTGGGAAAAGGGAATATATTTTTTTTACAATTACACTTGTGGTTCCATTTGCTGGATCAATTACTACTTTTATTTTTTTATCACCAAAAGAGAGACTTTTTTTGAATAATTCTAAATATTCTTCCTCAATTGAATAATTTGTTTCTTTTCCTTTTCCACTTGCAAAATCTCCTTATAAAATATAGTTCATAAAATCTTGTATTTCTTGCCCTTTACAATTTCCAGACTCATCAAAGGCAAATTTAAAACCATTATCTTCTTTTGGGTTATGGCTTGCTGTTACCATAATACCGCTATAAATTTTTAATTTTATGCAAGCATAATAGTACATCGGTGTAGTACAAGTTCCTAAGAAAACTATATCTATACCTGTGTCTAAGATTCCTTTTTTTAAAGCATTACATAAACTTGGGGAACTTAATCTATTATCTTGCCCTATTATGCAAGTTGTTTTGCCTATACTTTTTATATGACTACCAAATCCTAGTCCTATTGTATAAGCAGTATCCTCATCTATTTCTTTTTCATATATTCCTCTAATATCATAGCCCCTAAATATATTTTGACAAATCTCTTTTTTTATCTTCATAATCATCCTCTTCTCTATTTTAATCATAACATAATCTTATATTTTCATAAATATAATTTACTCTTTGTTTACATATTTTTCTTTCTATAAATCTTTATTTTACACTTATAATGTAGTGTCTTAAATTTTGGAAACTTATAGTTTTTCTTTCAACCGACTTCCTCTAGCTTTAGTTGCAACTTCATCTGCTATACTGTAAGAAAATAAGCCTACTAACATGCCATCTGGAAAACCTCCACCATGATAGCTCCATAGCACTTTTCTATCATATACTATCTCCCAATCACCGTAAAAGATACTTCTACTATGTAGTATTAAACATTTTTACTTTATTTGATAAAGTTTTAAGTCACACTATACTACTTCTTAAGTATATCTAAGAAACAAAAAAATAGCTAATCTATTTAGAGAGATTAACTATTTTAATTATTGATAGAAAGAAATTTAAATACACGGTCTATTTACTTATATCTATTATTGCACGAACTGGTAGATGAAGTGAATTAATATCAAAGGCACCTAAGGATCCATTACTTTGAATAAACCAAGCACTACTAGTAACTTCTGCATGACCTGTAGCTGTCCAATATGCTGTATTATTATAAAGCCATGGTGGACAGGAATTAGTAACAGAATATATACAACCTACAGATTCTGCCTCTGTTCTTGTTATCATTCTAGCTGCCTGATTCCAGTTCATAGTAGCCTTAGTTAATGATGCATTTGCTGTTCTTGGCCCATTTATACTGTTTCCAGAATCATCAAATTTTACTTTTTCACCTAACTCTATTGCTGATATTACAGTTAAGGTGTTTCCATCATCATGTAATACATGAAAATCCTGTGTAGTTGTATCATTTACTTTATAGGATATTGCTGTGCCAGCTGGACAAGTTCCATTTACTAAACAAGTAGTAGGTTGACATGTCTCTTCTCTTCCTGTTGGACAGGTTGTCTCATTATAAGTGTAAGCTCCTGTTATATTTGTGTTATTGGCTTCTACTTTGATACTTGCTGAAGCACTCTTTCCATTTGATGCTGTTGCAGTAATTGTAGTCGTTCCTACTCCTTTTGTCTCAACAAGTCCTGTATTAGTAACTGTTGCAATTCTTGGATCACTACTTGTCCAAGTAATAGTCTTATCACTAGGTGATGCTGGTGTTGTACTTGCATTTAACTG
>JAAWCL010000107.1 GCA_022793235.1 Bacilli bacterium
AATCAAAAATTTGAAGAAAAAAATATTAAAATTTGTCTATAAGATGTTTTTTGGTTGAAATTCGATATTTTTTTTAGTAAAAAACCTAAACTTAAAAAAATAATATTATTTACATATAATTTTTAATATTATATAATAGTTTTGTAATGTTTATCCTTAGGGATATATAAAAGGAGACGTGATTTATATAAATATATTTGAATATATAGTCATTGCTGTTGTTTTAGTGATTGTTATGTTTGCTATTATTAAAGCTACTAAAAAAGATGCAAGTCTAGATTTAAATAAGTTAGTAGAATATCTTGGAGGAAAGGATAATATTATTAAAACAGAAAGTGAGATGTCTAGATTTAAGGCTACCCTAAAGGATGTTTCTAAAGCAAATAAAGAGGGAATACAAAAGCTTGGTGCTAAAGGAATTGTTGAGATTGATAATAGTTTAAAGATTATTTTAGGACCAGATTCTAAGCAATTAAAAAAATATATTGATGAATTAAAATAGCACTTTGGTGCTTTTTATATTATGAGGTGGTATCATGATTTATTTAGATTATAGTGCAACAACGAAACCAGATAAAGGTGTTCTGGATACTTTTGTGGAAGTGAGTAATCGTTATTTTGGTAATCCTAATTCTTTACATAAATTGGGGAGTGAAGCTAAGAATTTGATTTCTGCATCTACTAGTCAAATTGCTACTATTTTAGGTGTTAAAGAAAAAGAAATTATTTATACTAGTGGTGCAACAGAGGCAAATAATACAGCTATTTTTGGAGTTATACGGTCTTATACCACAAGGGGAAAAGAGATTATTACTACACCTCTTGAACATTCTTCTGTGTTAGAACCTTTAAAATATTTAGAAACATTAGGTTATAAGATTAAATATCTTTCTTTGGATCAAAACGGTCTTGTAGATATAGAAGATTTAAAGCGAAAACTATCTGATGAAACTCTTCTTGTTAGTATTTCTAGTATTAATAGTGAAACAGGAATTAGACAAAATGTAGAGCAAATAGGAAAAGTTTTAAAAGAATATCCCAAAGTGATTTTTCATTCAGATGTTACACAAAGTATTGGAAAAGAAAAGATCAATTTCGATTTTATAGATTTAGCTAGTTTTTCTGCACAAAAATTTTATGGTTTAAAAGGTATTGGTTGTTTAATAAAAAAAGAATATATTTCTCTTATTCCCCTTATTCATGGAGGAAAATCAACTACTATTTATAGAAGTGGTACTCCTGCTATTTCTTTAATTGCCTCTTTGGCTAAAGCTTTGCGTCTTGCATATACTAATATAGAAGAGAATTATGCTAAGGTGGAAAAATTAAATTCCTTTTTAATTCATGAATTAAAAAAGATAGAAGATGTACATATTAATAGTAATCGTTATTCTATACCTAATATTGTAAATATCAGTATTTTAGGTGTAAAAGCTGAAACTATGCTTCATGCTCTTGAAGAGGAAGATATTTATCTATCTACTAAAACAGCTTGTTCAGGTGATGGCTATTCTCTTGCTATATATACTCTTACAGGTGATAAAAATCTTGCTTCTTCTTCTCTTAGAATTAGTCTATCTCATTTAACTGAGAAAGAAGAATTAGTTGTTTTTATGAAAATTTTAAAGGAAAAAGTAGATCATTTAAAGAAAATTATGGAGTAATTGGTTTCATTTGACAAGATGAAAAAAATGTTCTATGATAGTTTTGTATTCAAATTCAAATGAGGTGAATTATGAGAAAATCACATATTATAAGTGTACTTTTATCTATTTGTGGAACAAGTATGATTGTACTTGCACTTATTATTATTGGATTGACAGATAAAGATAGTTTTATATCTTATAGTAGTAGTGATCAAATTCTTACGACAAGTATGAAATATTTATCTTCTACTACTATACAAGAAGTTAGTATGACTTCTCCACCAGAGACTACATTAAGTATTACAGAGGCTACTCAGGGGGATCCTATTACTATGATGACAATAGATGAAATTGCTGAAAAACTTAATCGGTATCTTGGAAAAGATTTATTAGCTGGAAAAGGAGGGCTTATTGCTTCTTATTGTGTAAGTTTACAGGTTGATCCTTTTGTAGCTACAGCTATTATGCTTCATGAGACAGGATGTGGAGGTTCTAAAGGGTGTAGTAAACTTACTCGAACTTGCTATAATGTGGCAGGGCAAAAGGGGCGTCCTAATTGTATGGGTGCCTATAAGGGATATTCTTCTATAGATGAAGGCATTAGAGGTGCTATTAATAATCTTCATAAAAATTATTATTCTATGGGATATAATACAGTTGAAAGAATTGGACCAAAGTATGCAGAAAGTAATACTTGGGTTTCTAAAATTAATGGTTATGTTTATAAATTGAAAAGTTAATATATTTATTTTCTTTTCAATTTTTCTATTTTTAGATATATTTTCATATATTATTATACAGAGTAGATTAGATAAAGTTATTTAAAATTATTGACAAATTTGCTTTTTTCTGCTATAATCTGCTCAGTTAGTGGCACATTATTCTAGTCAATAACTTTATTATGAAGACGGGGATAAAATACCGTTAAAGAGCATATCTATGAAACCTTTGGTGTTTGCTTTAGATGCCCAATCTGGGGTGAATGCTGGAGATGAGAATTCTGGGCGAGATATAATGGCATATATCAGCCGACCCATAATTCGTGGAGACCTATTTTTGTGGTAAGCCTATACGAGTTATTCTGATGGACTTATTACAGAATGGGATTAAACCTACTTTGTGGCGAAAGTTATGAGTAGTGTAGCTTGTCTTGCGTGGGAGCTTTGGGATTAGGGAATGATTATATTAGAGGCGGCCACTTTTAATATAATCTGCTATGAAATTACTCTTGCAAAAAAGAATTAATAATAAAGCTTGGTGAGGAAATCTCCTAGAGTGTCACCTTATATGGGATTGCAGTGGGTACTAAGTGGTAATCAAGTCGTATAGAGTTCTATACTAATTTCTTTAAAGGGGAACCGCATCTCTGGTAACGGAATGTAGAAATTAGGGAAATCCTACTTGACCTAAGACTCAAAGTTAACCATATAAGAAGCCATTAATTTTTTTATTGGAGGAAATATGGGATTTAGGAAAATATCCATTTTAAAAAATATAGAAAAAGATATAAAAAAAGGGGAACAAAAGAAAAAAGTTAAAGTAGATGTTAAATGGATTTTTACTATTGCAATTTTATCTTTTTTTATCTCTCTTTTTATGTCATTTGTTAGTGAAATTATGTTGAGTAATGTTACACTTTTTTTCTCTATTCTTATTACACTTATTTTTATAATCTTAGGAATTTTATTTGATATTATTGGTGTTAGTGTAACTTCTAGTGATGAAAAGGTTTTTCATTCTATGAATGCTAAAAAGATAAGAGGAGCTTCCATTTCTGTTTTCTTTAAGAAAAATGCAGAAAAAGTTTCTTCTTTTTGTTGTGATGTAATTGGTGATATATGTGGTGTTATTTCAGGTAGTAGTGGTGTTGTAATTGCTGCGACTTTATCTACTAGTCTTGCTATTTCTCCACTTGTTATTACACTTATTACAACTGCTGTTATAGCATCTCTTACTATAACAGGAAAAGCGATTGGAAAGAGTTTGGCTATTAATAATAGTAATGCTATTCTTTATAATTTTGCAAAGATTATTTCTTATGTTTATAGAAAGTAATCATGTTTGAAGATGGGGGGATATAATGGAGTTTTATACAAAAGATGGGAAAAGGGTAAACTATACTTTTTTTTCAAAGTTGGGTCGTTTTTTTCATATAGTAGGTTCAGGTGATGAAGGATTTGTGTTTAAAGAAGGGGATAGAGTACTTAAAATACATCATCCTATACCTTTAAAGTCAGTTTTAGATGAGGATACAGCAGTTAAACTAACAAAACTTAATACACAGAGAGTTTTATTACCAGGAAAAGAAAATGATTCTTTATTATTTGATGGAGATGGCAATTTTGTAGCGTATAAGTCTAAGTATGTAAAAAATTTGCGAATAAGAAATTTATTAAATTTGGATAGTCAAAGGCTAAAAGAAGAAGCTACATTATTAAAAGAAGATGTTTTGATGTTAAGCAATGCTAATATTTTGATGGATGACTTGTTGTTTCAAAATTTTGTTTTTCATTATGGGATATATTTAGTGGATGTAGGGAGCTTTAGGTTTATTTTTGATGATGTTTTGAGTATTTATCAACAGAATATGAAAGAATTAGATAGAGGTTTGATGGAAATTATGTATTACGCAGATCGAGTTTTAGAAAGCGATTCATGGGCTTCTATCAGGAAAATAAGTCAGATTTATAGTTATTATTTAGATAGTGGTTATATGAATGTTGTTGATTTTATGAATGAAGAAATAAAAGAAGATAGTTTAGAAAAATATTTAATAAAGATAAGATAAAAGTATTGTAATATCAATAATAGAATTGGTTAGTCTGTTTTTACTGCAATATGGTGAAATTAGAAGTATTAAAAATTAATAAGTATATTGCAGAATAATGGTTTATTTTGTGTTTTACGGTGATTTGATTAGTTTCGTTTATTCACTTAGTACTTGGACCTCTCAAGGTGGACATTGGCGTGATGGTATTATAACAGGAGTTTTTGCTTTTCGTTGTTGGATAGGTGGTGTGGACAATCTTGGAGGAAGTCGGTTGGTAATATTTAAACTGCAATGTAAAGAAATTAGAAATATTAAAGGTTAATAAATAATAAGTATGTTGCAGAATCATAACTTTTTTTTAATTTTTTACGGTGATAGAGATTTTTTTGTTTATAATTTTCTTCCCTTTGCATATCATGGTGGCACATGGGCTAATGGTGCTGAAAATGGTGTATTTTCATTTGAACGTGGTGAAGATTTTGCTGATAACTATGTTGGAAGTCGGTTGTTATTTTAGAACTACAATATAAGGAAATTAGAATAATTAGAAATTAATAGGTAATTCTATATTGTAGAAAAATAAAATTTTATTTTTAAACTTTTACGGTGATGGTTTCTCTTTTGTAAATTCTGCTGGTCCTTGGGCCTATCATGGTGGTCATTGGAAAAATGGTGTTATCACAGGTGAGTTTTCTATTGCTCGTCATCTTGGTATAGTTGATAATACTCATGGAAGTCGGTTGTATAACAATAATATAATTTGGTATTATTTAAATCTATTTATTATAGATGAATAGGAAATTATATATGTATTTTTAAATAGATATAGTTTAATATGAACCTTGTTTTTGGTCTGTTTTTTTCTTTACAAAAATTTACATAATTGAAAATAGTTAAAATATAAATTAACAACAAATTTTTATGTTCAAAACTGTTTCTATTAATAATAAAAATAGTTAATTTGATGAAAATTTAGATTAGCTATTTTTCTTTTTTATTCGATATAATAAAAGAGTAGTATAGTGTGACTTAAAACTTTATC
>JAAWCL010000002.1 GCA_022793235.1 Bacilli bacterium
ATTAAAAGGCCATGATTTAGAAGGAACTAGACCCACAATGGATAGAGTAAAAGAATCTCTTTTTGCAATGATTCAAGCTGAAATAGCAGAAAAAAATATTTTGGATCTATTTGCAGGAAGTGGAAATTTAGGCATAGAGGCTCTTAGCATGCATGCTAAAAAAGTATATTTTGTAGATAAAAATAAAAAAGCAATAAAATATATACAAGAAAACTTAAATACTTTAGACATAGAAAAAGAAAAATACTTATTAATAAATAAAGATTACAAAGATGCTTTATCTGAGTTAAAAGAAAAGAAAATAGATATTATACTTTTAGATCCACCGTATAATACAGATTATATAGAACAAGCATTCCTTCTCATCAATAAGTATAATATGATAAATAAAAACGGATTAATTATTTGCGAGACAGATAAATTAATAAAAATTCCAACAAAAGAAGATTTAAAAGAGATAAAAAACAAAAAATATGGAGACAAATATATAGTGATTTTTAGAAAAATATGATACAGTAATACTAGATAGAATAGGTGAGATTATGATAGAAAAAATAAATAACAATAAAGCCTTTGCAATTTCTGCTTTATTATATGGACTTTTAATATTAGCAATAGTAATTATTTTCATGATAGTAAGTCTAGCAAATTTTAACAAAAAAACCTCTTCTGATTTTGTAAATGAAATAGAAAAGGATTTAATAAATTGGGCCAACAACAATAATCATAAGATGTGTACAGAATAAAAATATAGAAAAAAGCTAAATCATATGATTTGCTTTTTTTGTACTAAAAAAAGAGTCTTGTGATATTTTTAAAATTATAAATATAAAAAAGGAGAATAAAAAACATATAAGATTAAAAGATAAATAGTATTATGTTATAATGATTATGAGTTAAAAAATTAAGGAGAAATATATGAATATTGATTTTAAAAATAAGGTGGTTTTAGTTACAGGTTCAACATCAGGAATAGGACGTCAAATAGCAAGACAACTATTAGAAAATAATGCAAGTGTAGTTATAAATTATGGACATAATGAAAAATTAGCCAAAGAAACAATGAATGAATTATCAAACTTTAAGGAAAATATTCTATTGATTAAGTGCAATTTATCAAATGCAAAAGAAGTAGATAATATGTTTAAAGATATTGAAAATAAATTTGGTAAATTAGATGGATTAGTAAATTGTGCAGCCTATGATAAAGTATTATCAATAGAAGACTTAACTATTGAAGAATATAGACATGAATTAGATGTAAATGTTGTTGCAAGATGGCAATGTATAAAAAATGCAATTCCTTTAATGAAAAAATCAAAAATGCCAAGAGTTATAAATATTGCGTCTAGATTAGGAACAAGACCAATGGAAGACTCTGTTGCTTATTGTACTTGTGAGGCAGCTACAATAATGTTAACAAAATGTTGTGCATTAGAACTATCAAAATATAATATAAAAGTAAATACTGTTAGTCCCTCCCTAACTCTTACCCCTTTAGGAATGCAAAGCTACACAGAAGAGGAAATTACTGCAACGGCTGAAAAAAATCCTAGTAAAAGACTTGGAACGACAGAAGATACTGCAAATTTAGTTTTGTTTTTGTTAAGTGATAAAGCTGATTATATTAATGGCGAAAATATAAATGTAAATGGTGGTATACTATTAAAATAAATATTTTATAAAAAACATAAGAAGGGAATATAAAAAAAGAAGAAAATTAAAAACTGTTAAATTCTTTTATATCTAAATTTATAAATAAAAATTAGCAAAATAAGTTGACAAGTGCTAAGAAAAAGACATATAATACATTTAGCACTCGTATATTTATAGTGCTAGGAGGTAAAAGCATGCTTACCAAAAGAGAAAATAATATTCTAAAACTAATAGTTGATGAATATATTCATCTTGCAAAGCCTGTAAGTTCTAAATTGCTGTGCAAAAAACTAAAATGTTCTTCTGCCACAATTAGAAATGATATGAAATCCCTTGAAGATATGGGTTTTCTTGAGAAAACACATACATCAAGTGGACGGATTCCTAGTGAAACAGGATATCGCTATTATGTAGAAAATTTATTGGACCGTGGAAAAATGAAAAATGCTGATATGAAAAGGTTAGAAATTATTTTTAGTAATCAACAATTAGCATTATCAGATTGTATATCCAAAAGTCTACAAGTTGTTTCAGATATGACTAGTTATACAAGCATTGTATTAGGTTCATCTTCTCATGAAAATCTATTAAAAAAAATAGAGGTTGTTCCAATCAATGAGACAGAAATTACAGTTATTGTAGTAACAGATAAAGGACACGTAAAACATAAAGTAGTAAAGCTAGAAGACGTAGATTTAGATGAAGTAAAGAAAACAGTTGATTTAATTAATAATCTAATTATTGGAACACCAATAGATGAAGTAAGTATTAAACTAGAATACGATATAAAGCCAATTATAGGAAAATATGTAAATCAACATGAACAAATCTACAACGCCTTTTATCATGTGTTCACAGATTTTACAGAAAATAATAATGTAAATATAGTCGGAAAAAATAAATTTTTAGAACAACCAGAATTTTCAAATGTAGAAAAAATCAAAGGAATTTATAATAAATTAGATAATAATGATATTTTAAGAAAAATAACTAGTACTTCTAAAAACAATTCGAGTGATATAGAAATCTATATAGGAGAGGAAAGCCAAATAGATGAAGATGTAACAATTATTAAAACTAGTTATAAAACAAAAACAGATAAAGGAACCATAGCAATTGTAGGTCCTAAGAGGATGGAATATGATAGAGTAATCAATATGTTAGAATTCATAAAGGAAAATATTGAAAGGTAGGTGCATTATGCAAGAAGAATTAGAAAAAGTACTGAATGAAGAGGAAAATATCACGATAGAAGAAATAGATGAGAATACAAGTGATGAAAATAATGGAAGTGCTAAAGACAAAAAGAAAGAGCAAAAAAAGAAGAAAAAAGAAAATAAAGAATTAGATAAACAAAACGAAGAAATAGAAAAATTAAAGAAAGAAAAAGAAGAATTAGTAGAAAAAGTAAAATATACACAGGCAGAACTAATAAACTATCGGCAAAGAAAAGATGAGGAAACAGAGAACTTACTAAAATATTGTAACAAAGATCTTATTGCAGATATTATTCCAATAGTAGATAATTTCGAAAGAGCAATTAGTCTAGATGACAATAATTTAGACGATGAACTATCAAAATTTTTATCTGGATTTAAAATGATGTACTCATCTCTTACAGAAGTATTAAAAAAATATGGTGTCACTGTAATAAATAGAAGAGGTGAAATATTTAATAGCAACGAAGAAGAAGCTTTAATGACTGATTCTGTAGAAGATAGAAAAGATAACGAAGTATTAGAGGTGCTTTTAAAAGGATATAAATTAAAAGATAGAGTGATACGTCCTGCTACTGTAAAAGTAAATAAAATTGAAGATAAGAAAGAAGAGGAGAAATAATTATGAGTAAAATTATAGGTATAGATTTAGGTACAACAAATAGTTGTGTAGCAGTTTTAGAAGCTGGTGAAGCAAAGATTATTGCCAATAAAGAAGGAGCAAGAACAACACCATCAGTTGTAGCTTTTAATAAAGATGGAGAAAAAAGTGTAGGAGACGCTGCAAAACGTCAAGCCATTACAAATAAAGATACAATATCTAGTGTTAAAAGATTAATGGGTACAAATAAAAAAGTAGAAGCCAATGGAAAAAAATATAGTCCAGAAGAAATTTCAGCAATGATTTTAAGCCATCTAAAAGAATATGCAGAAGACTATCTAGGGGAAAGTGTAAATCGTGCAGTAATTACTGTACCAGCATACTTCAATGATGCACAAAGACAAGCTACAAAGAATGCGGGTAAGATTGCTGGTCTTACAGTGGAAAGAATTATTAATGAACCAACAGCAGCAGCCCTAGCATATGGTCTTGATAAGCAAGATAAATCTCAAACAATCTTAGTTTATGACTTAGGTGGAGGAACATTTGATGTATCTATATTAGAACTTGGGGATGGAGTAGTAGAAGTTAAATCAACAAATGGAGATAACAATCTTGGTGGAGATGACTTTGATAAATGCATTATTGATTATTTAGTGGATACATTTAAAAAGGACAATGGTGTGGATTTATCTAGTGATCAGATGGCTATGCAAAGACTTAAGGAAGTTGCAGAAAAAGCAAAAAAAGATTTATCAGGAGTTACTTCAACACAAGTTTCTGCACCATTTATTACACAAGGAGCAGATGGAGGACCACTTCACTTAGATATGACACTAACACGTGCTAAATTTGAGGATTTAATCCGTGATTTAGTAAAATCAACTTTAAAACCAGTTAGAAATGCCTTAAAAGATGCCAAATTAACTAAGGACGATATAGACAAAATTCTATTTGTTGGAGGTTCAACTCGTATACCAATGGTATTTGATGTAGTAAAAGAAGAACTTGGCAAAGAGCCATCAAGAGAAGTCAATCCAGATGAAGTGGTAGCAATGGGTGCAGCCATTCAAGGAGGAGTTTTAACAGGAGATGTTAACGATATTGTATTACTTGATGTAACACCACTTTCCCTTGGACTAGAAACAATGGGTGGAGTAATGACTACTTTAATACCAAGAAATACAACTATTCCTACTTCTAAAAAAGAGGTGTTCTCAACAGCAGCAGATAACCAACCAGCAGTAGACATTCATGTACTACAAGGAGAACGACCAATGGCAGCAGATAACAAGACATTAGGGAACTTCCAACTATCAGGAATTCCTGCAGCTCGTCGTGGTGTTCCTCAAATAGAAGTAACATTCGATATCGATGCAAATGGTATTGTAAATGTTACAGCGAAAGACTTAGGTACAAATAAATCACAAAAAATAACCATTACATCAAATACAAACCTATCTGATGAAGAAGTAGAAGAAATGATGAAAGAAGCAGAAGCAAATAAAGAAAAGGACAAGAAGAGAAAAGAAGAGGCTGATCTTAGAAATGATGCCGAACAATTATGTTTCCAAACAGAAGATTCTATGAAAGATTTTAAAGATAAAGTAGATAGCAAAGAAAAAGAAGAGATTGAAGAACTAATTAAAGAAGTAAGAGAAGAACTAACTAAAGATGAATTAAATATAGAAGAATTAACAAAGAAAAAAGATAAGTTACAGGAAAAAGCCATAGAAATAGCAAGTAAGGTATATCAACAAGCCTCTCCTGAAGAAAATGCCACATCAGAAGAAAATAGCGAAGATAAAAAAGATGAAAATATAAAAGACGCAGATTACGAAGAAAAATAAAACAGAGAAAAAGAAGTAGTCTATAGGACTACTTCTTAACTGTTACTATATAAAAAATATGTAGTGAGGTGAAACAATGGATAATAAAAGAGATTATTATGAAGTCCTAGGTATTGAAAAAAGTGCTACAGATCAAGAAATAAAAAGTGCTTTTAGACGTCTAGCAAAAAAGTATCATCCTGATTTAAATAAAGATGATCCATCAGCCGCAGATAAATTTAAAGAGGCACAAGAAGCCTATGAGGTATTATCAGATAAGGATAAAAGAGCAAGGTATGATCAATTTGGTCATGCAGGAGTAGGTGGAGGAGCATCCTCTGGCTTTGGAGGCTTTGGTGGAGGCTTTGACGCTAGTGATATAGATCTTGGTGATATTTTCGACTCTTTCTTTGGAGGAGGCTTTGGTGGAGGCTTTTCTAGAAGTTCAACATCTGCAAATAGAAAAAGACAAGGTGCGGATATACTGAGAAAAATGAATCTCAGCTTTGAAGATGCAATCTATGGTTGTGAAAAAGATATAGAACTTGATGCAGTAGAAGTATGTAAAAATTGTAATGGTGAAGGTGGACTAGATTCAAAAACTTGTAGTAAATGTCATGGTAGTGGAACTATAACCTCAGAACAACATACAATTTTAGGTTCATTTTTATCCAAAACAACTTGTCCTGATTGTCATGGTAGCGGAAAAACTCATAATAAAACTTGTCCTGACTGTCATGGAGAAGGGCAAACTATAAAACATAAAACCATTACAGTAAATGTTCCAGCAGGTATTGCCACAGGAGATAGACTAAGAATTTCTAAAAAAGGTGCAGCTGGAACCAACGGTGGAGAACCAGGGGACCTATACTTAGAATTTTATGTAGAAGAACATAAATATTACAAAAGAGAAAATGATGATATTTATTTAGATGTACCAATATCAATAACAGATGCCATTTTAGGATGTAAAAAAGAAATTCCCACCCTCTATGGAACAGTAAAGGTAAATATACCAGCTGGAACAAATAGGGGAGATATACAACGCTTAAAAGGAAAAGGTGTTGAAAATAAAGCAAAAAGAAACAAAGGAAATATGTACATCACCTTTATTGTGATAACACCTAAAAAATTAAGTAGAGATCAGAAAAAATTAGTAGAAGCCCTTGCAAAAACAGATTTAGAAGAAGAAGAAATAGAAAGATTTCAAAAATTCACTGAAAAAAATAACTAAAAGTACTAGGAGATGATTCTAGTACTTTTAATATACAAAATGAAATTTCAACCTAAAAACCGTAAAAAATATGTATGACTTTCATGGTCTTTTTATTTTAAATAACAAATATATTTAATCTTTTTTTCTAGGATAAGGTTCAGATATATCTGTAAGACCTAATAAATAATCAATACTAGTATCATAATATAATGCCAATTTTTTTAATATATTAGTGGGAATATCATTAGTTTCTGTTTCATACTGAGAATATCCTGTTTGTGACATATTAAGTATTTTTGCAATATCTTTTTGAAACAAATCTTTATCTTCTCTCAAGTCCCTTAATCGATTCATTATAATCACCTCTACAAAAATTCTCTCATAACTTAAAATAAGTTATATTAACAGTTGATAACCTATAATAAGTTATCAATCGAAGGAGAAAAAGAATGGATAAACAAGAACAAAATAATAAAAGTAAAATCATCGTATAAGTTTTAGGATTAGTGTTACTTTTAGTATGAGTAGTAGGAATTACCTATGTTGTATTTACTTATACTAAAAAGGGTAATATGGAGTAGAACTAGATAAGAGTAGTGCAACAGCAAATATCAAAGTAGAAGTAGATAATCTCAATATAATAGGAGCTTATACTTATAATGAAACAACCTGTCAAACAGGAAGAGAAGATACATGTGAAGTAAATACTTGTCTTTTGGATAAAACCGCAGGTTCTTGTCCAGCAGGAACAGCACTATTTTATAAAGTAAATGATGCAACTACTTAAGACTTTTATGTATTAAAAGATAACGGAAATACTCTTACCTTGCTCTCTTCTAATATAGTATTTGATTCAGCATGAGATTCATCGGGGAATAATGCAAATGGACCAAGAACAACACCTCATGCATTAGAAAATATTTCAAAAAACTGGAATTTACCGACAAGATTAGTGACAATTGACTCTATTGATCGTAGTATTTTGACTAAAGAGGTAACCGAAGTATTAAGAATACTTACTGTTATAGATGTTAGTAAATAAAGTATCTTTCCAATCTAGAGTTCTGTTTGTAAAATAAGATTTGCCCAAATTAATCTTGATTTTTCTCAAACTTTTCCCTATTATAAAACATAATATTTTTTAGGAGGAAAATTATAAAATTAAATAAACAAGGAAGAGATGAAGTAAGAAAATTCATTGAAATAGCCTTAACAAAAATACCACAGAGTCAAAGAATACATTTAGATAAATCACTATTAGAAAACTTATTATTTGAAACAATTACATATAAAAAAGAAAACATTAAGATTGCCATACTGGTCAGAAGAATTTTTAGAAAAAATAGATTTATGTGAAATAAATTTTGAAAATTTAGCATGATCTTTAATAGGTGAAGACTTTTCACAAACAAGCCTATTTCATTTAGACAAAGAGATTAGAGAGAAAATAACTTCTAAGAACTTCAATATGCCAACAGAAGTGAACTATCAAAATACAAATGCAAGTATTGATTTTTCCATTTCATGGGAATGCAACATCACTAAGTATCCACACATACAAAATTGTAATTTCTCTGGCATGAACCTTTCTAAAACAAGTATAATTTTATTTAAAAAGATAGAACACTGTAATTTAATTAATACATATATAAAAATACCAGCTATAGATAAGTTGACAGCCGAAAGTATAATTGATACCAATTTGGACAATTTAAATTTTTGGAATTGCACAATAAATGCATATAGATTAGCATCAGAAAAAACAGCATTTATAGATTACAGTTTTATAAATACAAGCTTAAAGGTTAAATATGAATCAATAGATTTCAAGAAAGACAAAACAGCATTGCAAAATTTCTCTAAAATGATTAAAAGTAAAAAATTAGATGGTTGCTCCATAAATAGAAAAAAATTACATACAATAGAAGAAAGACAGGAACTTGCACAAAAAAACTACGAGAATATGAGAGAATCTATTACACAAAGTATAAAGGAACAAACAAAAAAAGGAAAAACAATTAAAAAATCATTGTTCGAAGTATACGAGAGGTATTGGCAAAATTTAATTTAGCTACCTCTTTTAATTTTTCTTCCCCATACTTTTCTACAACTTCCTGTCCAACTTTATCCACATCAGGACCTGCTCCCTTTAAAAGAGGAAGACCAAGATGATCACTAAGTTTATCAAATTCTTTTAAAAACAAATAGCGACTAATAATAGAAGAACAAGCAACCGCTAGATTTTTATCTTCTGCCTTAGTCATAAAAGTTATACCAGTCTGTTTATTAACATCATCTTTAATATATTCATAATACCTCTTTTCTCGAGCAAATTCATCCACTATAATATAATCATAATTTGGTTTTTCTTCTTGAATTAATTTGTATAACATTTTATTATGCATAATTGCCTTTATTTTATTCATATTTACATCCTTTGAATACTTTTCATTGTATTCCAAATTATGTAAAATAAGACTTCTATATTTTATTCTCTTAGCAATCTCTGGTGCTATTTTCAAAATAGTTTTATCATTAATTTTTTTTGAATCTCCTACACCAAGACTATCTAAAAATTCAACATCTTCTAATTTTACATAGCTAGCTGTAACCACAATAGGACCAAAGTAGTCACCTGTTCCAACTTCATCACTACCAACACTACTACAAGTATGATATTTACTATAATCGATCTTAGGAGTATCAGAAATACCAACCATTTCTTTCCACATCGTAGCATCCACATCAGCACTAACTCCCTGAAACATAACCTTACCAGAAGTATATAAAGTAACAACTGTATCATTATCAACAGCCTGAAAAATAGTATAAGGGATAACTTTATCTTTCTTTTTATCTGCATAATACGCAATCATTTTATTCTTCGTTTCTTCATCTACCTTAAAAACAACATTCATATGTAAACACCTCAAAAATAGTATAACGTATTTCAAAATTTTGTGCTATAATAATTTAAAGAATAGGAGATGATTATTTTGAATATAGTCGACATTTTAATTATTATATTTATTCTTCTATGTATAGTAACAGGATGCAATAGAGGGATTATAAAAGAAGGAATGAATGTACTTGGAACAATACTTATGGTTGTAATATCTTTTTCATTAATGGGAACACTTGCTAATGCCTTCTATAAATTTTTACCATTCTTTCCATTAGGATTAGGAAAAATAAATTTGACAGCTTTAAACATTTTACTTTATCAAATACTAGCTTTTGCCATTATATTTTCCATATTAAATCTTATATTTAGAATTATTTTAACGATTACAAATATTGTAGATAAATTATTAAATGCACTCATTATTATGAAACCAGTCTCTTCCTTTTTAGGAGGAATTGTTGGTTTTATTAGTGGAGTAGTCGTATCCTTTGTCATATTACTAATACTCTCTGTACCATTAAGTGGATTTAAAACTTTCCATGAATCAAAAATAACCAATTTTATATTAGATAAAACGCCACTATTTGCACCACTGACTCAAAATATTACAAATGCAACCAATGATATTTATAAATTAGTAAGTAACATAAATGATGAAGAAGAAAAAATAAAGAATGCAAATAAATATAATTTAGAAGCTATGGATATTATGTTAAAATACAAACTAATAACTCCAGAGAATTTAGAAATTTTACAAAAACAGAATAAGTTGAATAGTATAACAGGAATAGAAAATATTATAAATAAATATAAATAAAAAGAAAGGAAGAATAAAATGATAAAATATTTAAAAGATACCAACCATTTTAAAGAAGAAATAAACAAGGAAAAAGTTTTAGTGGATTTTTTTGCTACTTGGTGTGGTCCCTGTAAAATGTTAAATTTAACGTTAGAAAGTTATGAAAAAGAAGAGCCAGAATTAGAGATAATAAAAGTAGATATTGATAATTTTCCAGATTTGGCTAGAGAATATGGAATAATGAGTGTTCCCACGATAGTTCTTATAAAAAATGGTCAAATCATAAAACAAGAATCTGGATTTAAAAATATAAATGAACTAAAGGAAATGCTTAAATAAAATGAAAAAGAATTGTAATGTATCGGAGCAATTCTTTTTTTATGAAAAATAAAAGAATTAAAGTCTCTTTTTTGGAATAAAAACTGGTTCTATAATTTTATAAAAAATAGCGTTTTTATTAAGAAGAGTAAGCGTTGGTAAATCCAATAAAGCTTGATACAAAATAACAGCATCAAAAGTCTTATTAAGAATAATAGAATCCTTTAGCAAATAATCAACAATTTTAATCTTGTTATAGGAAAAAGACACCTCAACTTTAAAACCCTCCATTAAATCTACTAGATCTGCAAATCGAATACAAAGTGATGCACTTTTAGAATAAGCCCGAACAAGACCCCCTGCACCTAACTTTATGCCACCAAAATATCGAATCACAACACATAAAATATTCTCTAGACCCTCATTATCTAGTACATTTAAAATAGGTAAACCAGCAGTAGAAGAAGGTTCTCCACCATCTTCACACTTTTTATAATCAAAAAATTTATATGCATAACAATAATGTGTTGCCTTAGGATATTTTTTCTTTAACTGATTTAAATATAAAAAAACATCATCATTAGACTTTATAGGAAAAAGAATAGTAATAAATTTAGAATTTTTAATAATGAGCTCATTTTCAACTATAGAAGAAATTGTTTTCATAGAATCACCAAAATTATTATAGCAAACTTAAATTTAATTGAAAATATATATAAGAATAGTTTCTCAATCATAAAATTTAAGATATAATACTATTAGAAAAGCTTTATATTGATAAAAAGTACAAAGAAAGGAATCAATCTATATGGACAAGAAGAAAATAACTGCAATCATAAGTATATGTACCATTATAATAGCAATAATTATAGCAAGTGGTGTAATACACTATCTAAATAATAGAATCATTGTTGACAATACACTTTTTGTATTAAAAAAGGATTTAGATGCAGAGGTTTATAGTAAGAAAAAGATAAGTGAATATATATCAAGTATTAAAGGAAAAATTATAGAGGATAAAAAAATAAATACAGAAAGATTAGGAGAACAAAATATCCGTTTCCTATATTATGATAAGAAAAAAAGAAAAAAAATAGGTACATTCAAAATAAATGTAAAAGATAAAGAGCCTCCTCTAATATGGTTAGCAGAGGACCATTATGTTAAAGAAAAAAGCGAGATCAATTTAGCAGAAAGCATTATGTGTGTAGATAACTATGATAAAAAACCAAATTGTAAAATAGAAGGTGAATTTGATATAAATACACCAGGAGACTATGAACTCAAGTATACAGCAATAGATAAAAATAAAAACAAAAGCGAAATAAACTTTACACTACATGTAATAGCAGAAAATACAGAAAAAAAGAAAGCAAGAAATATAGAAAAAACACAATTTCAAGAAATAGTTGAAAATCATAACAACGAAAATGCAGAAGTAGGTATTGATGTTTCAAAATGGCAAGGAAATATCGATTTTAAAAAAGTAAAGAAAGCAGGGGCCTCTTTTGTCATGATAAGAATAGGAAGTCAAAAAGGTATTGATGGAGAATACATTTTAGATCCTTATTTCGAAAAAAATATAAAAAGTGCTTTAGAAGAAGATTTGAAAGTAGGAATTTATTTTTACTCTTATGCAGATAGTGAAAAAGAGGCAGAAAAACAAGCAGACTGGGTAATAGAAGAAGTCAAACAATATAATTTACAATTACCCATTGTCTTTGATTGGGAATGCTTTGATAATTTAAATGAAATGGAATTAAGTTTATTTGATTTAAATAAAGTGGCAGAAAGCTTTCTAAAAAAAATAGAAAAGAAAGGATATAATGCTATGCTCTATGGAAGCAAAAACTATTTAAATGCCATTTGGAAATATAATAACTACAATGTATGGTTAGCACATTACACCAAAGAAACAGATTATAATTCAGATTATGTAATGTGGCAACTCTGTCAAGATGGAAGAATTGATGGAATAAAAGGTGATGTAGATATCAATATATTATATAAAAAGAAAGAATAAAATATAAAAAGTATTTTTATCTTCAAATTAAAGATATATTTTGATATAATAACAATCAAGGAGGAGCTTATGCTTGAGAAAAAAGAAAAAGATAGAGAGAAAATAAATATCCGAAATCTAAATAGATGTATTAATGAATATAAAAAATTAGGTTACTTATTAAACAATTTAGTCATTATTATCATGATATGCCTAGCTATTTATATTTTAGGTAAATGTCATGTATTCCCATTCATTTTTGAATTTATCACTATTTTAATACCATTATTTATAGGAGTCCTAGTTGCTTGGCTTTTTTCACCCTTAATTGACAAATTAACCAAGAAAAAAGTACCTAGAATCCTTTCATGTATTATTGTTTATGTAATAATGTTAAGCCTTGTCTTAGTTATACTAGGACTTGTAATACCAAATTTTGTAAGTCAAATAAAGGATTTGATTGCAGCAATGCCCAATATTTTAGATGAATTAAAAGAAGTAATTAATGATTTATTTAAAAACAATGAAAGCGCTGCAATAGAAGATGTAAAAAAGAATATTTTCAAAACAATAGGAAATATCAGCACCAGTTTATCTGTAGGACTACCAGAAACGCTAATAGGTGGAACAAAAACATTTATATCTAGTATGACCACTTTAATATTAGGATTAATGATTAGTTTTTATTTATCCTATGATTATCATAAAATGACAAAAAAAATGTTCAATATCATACCTAAAAAGTATCATAGCAATGTAAGGGATCTTGCTAGTAGAATTAATACCTCACTTAGAAACTATATTCAAGGAGTATTAATCGTAATGTTACTAGTCTTTATAAGTCAAGCTGTAGGATTAACATTAGCAGGATTAAAAGCCCCACTCATATTCGCTTTATTCTGTGCTATCACAGATATCATTCCGTATTTTGGTCCTTGGATAGGAGCAGTACCAGCTATTATAGTAGGATTTGCAATATCTCCAATAACAGGAGTCTTCACAATTATCTCTATAATAGTTGTACAAACACTAGAAAACAATTTCTATCAACCATTAATTATGGGACATAGTATGGAACTGCACCCAGTAACAATAATGTTAGGCCTATTGATTTTTGGACATTTCTTTGGTATGATAGGAATGATATTTGCAACACCACTAGTAGCAATTTTGAAAATAATATTCACCTTTGTAAATGAAAAACTAGATTTGTTAGGTAAAATAAAAGAAAAAATGTTATATTTTGAATAAAATAAAAAAACAATGAGAAAGAAAAGTACTAAAATACAAAAAAGAGAGCTAGGAGGGTGAAAGCTAGCATATTTTAGGAAAGCTACTTTTGAGTTTTTTCGGCCAAAGTCGTTAAAAAAATCAAGACCAATTTAGGATGGTACCGGGCATTCATTTGTCCTCCTAAAGAGGTCTTTTATTTGTGATAGAAAGGATAGAAATATGAACAAAATAATTGCAATCGTAGGAATGAGTGGAAGTGGAAAATCCATGGCCTGTAACCTTTTAACTAAAAAAGATTATAAGCCCGTTTATTTTGGAGGAATAATCTATAAAAAAATGCAAGAAGAAGGAATAGAAATTACCCCAGATAGTCAAAAAGAATTTAGAGAAAACCTAAGAAAAAAACATGGCATGGGTGTGGTAGCTAAACTTTTACTTGAAGAGATCACTACATTATATAAAAATGGAAATGTTGTATTAGATGGACTTTATTCATGGGATGAATATAAAATATTAAAAGAGAAATTTCCATGCCTAAAGTTAATAGCAATTATCACAGATAAAAATACTCGGTATAAAAGAGTAGAAAAGAGAATAGATAGACCATTTTCTTATGATGATATTGTAAAAAGAGATATCGCAGAAATAGAGAATTCGGCAAAAGGTGGACCAATTGCCTATGCAGATTACTATATTCTAAATAATGGAACAACAGAAAAGTATCAAGAAAGATTAAATGAAATAATAAAACAAATAGAAAAGGAAGTGTAAAAATGAAAAAAATGACTCATTTAGAAATTAGAAAGATGTGGTTAAATTACTTTACAGAACATGGACATAAAATAGTAGAGAGTGCTTCACTTATACCAGTAAATGATGACTCACTACTTTGGGTAAATGCTGGGGTAACCCCTCTAAAAAAATATTTTGATGGAAGTGAAATTCCAGATTCAAAAAGACTTACTAATATTCAAAAATGTATTCGAACCAATGATATTGAAAATGTAGGAATAACAAAGAGACATCAAACATTTTTTGAAATGATGGGTAATTTTTCGATTGGAGACTACTTTAAAGAAGAAGCTATCGAATTAGCCTGGAACCTTTTAACAAGAGAAAATTATTTTGCGATTCCAAAAGAAAAACTATATGTAACAGTCTATACAAAAGATAAGGAAGCATATAACAAATGGATAGAAGTTGGGATGATGCCTGAGCATATTATTAAATTAGATGGGAACTTTTGGGAAATAGGAAATGGTCCATGTGGACCAGATAGTGAAATTTTCTATGACCGAGGAGAAAAGTATGATAAAAAAGGAGAGGCATTAGAATTATTTAAAATGGATGAGGAACAAGAACGTTTTATCGAAATTTGGAACAACGTTTTTAGTCAGTTCAATTCAGAGGAAGGAAAACAAAGAGAAGAATACAAAGAACTTCCGCATAAAAATATTGATACAGGAGCAGGTTTAGAAAGATGGTGTTTAATATTTCAAGATGTAGATAGCAATTTTGAAACAGATTTATTTATGCCAACAATAAAACATATCGAAGAGATAACAAACATTACATATATGGGCCAAAAAGATTTTAAAATCATTGCAGACCACATCAGAACCATTACCTTCGCTCTAAGTGATGGAGCAAATTTTTCCAACACAGGAAGAGGCTACGTTTTAAGAAGACTATTAAGAAGAAGCGTAAGAGCAGGTAAAAAATTAGGATTAAATGAAGCCTTCCTGTACAAATTAGTAAGTACAGTGATAGAAATTATGGAAGAAGCTTATCCCTATTTAAGAGAAAAACAAGCAGTAGTAGAAACTAAAATATTAGAAGAAGAAAAATTATTTCTGTCAACTTTAAATGAAGGTGAACGTGTATTAAAAGATATGTTAAAAAATGTGCATGATGGAATTTTATCAGGAAATGATGCCTTTAAACTATATGATACATATGGTTTCCCTTTTGAACTGACTCTAGAATATTTAAATGAATTAGGATACACAACAAATAAAGAAGAATTTGACAAATATATGTTATCGCAAAAAGAATTAGCAAGACGTGCAAATCGAACCAAAGCATCTATGGCAACAGAAAAACAAATTTTATTAGATTTTCATGATAAATCAGAGTTTGTTTATGGAATTTATCGTTTAAAAACAAAAGTAATTGCCATTTTTTCAAAAGATAGCCTATTAAATTCATTAAATAAGGAAGGGGGTTATATTGCATTAGACAGAACATGCTTATATGCAACACAAGGAGGCCAAATAAATGACACAGGAATGATTATAGGAACAAACTTTAAGGCAAGAGTTATTGATGTATTTAAAGGCCCAAATGGTCAAAATATACATAAAATAAAGCTTTTAGATGGAACCTTAAAAGTAGGTGAAGAATGTGAAGTAATTGTAGATAGAGAAAGAAGAAATCAAATTGAAAAAAATCATAGTAGTGTACATCTCCTACATTACGCCCTAAGATATGTTGTAAATGAAAATATTCGTCAAGCAGGAAGTTATGTAGATAATGAAAAACTACGTTTTGATTTTACTTATTCAGGAAAATTGACTGATGAGGATATCATAAAAGTAGAAGAAAAAGTCAATAGTCTGATTAATGATAATTTGCTAGTATCAACAGAGATTATGCCAATAGATAAAGCAAAACAATTAGGAGCCATGGCCTTATTTAGTGAGAAATATGGAGAAGTTGTACGAGTAGTCAAAATGGGTAAATCAATTGAATTGTGTGGTGGTACACATACAAAAAACACAAAAGATATTAAACAGTTTGCCATTTTTTCCTATGAATCAAAAGGAAGCGATACCTATAGAATAGAAGCAGTAACAGATAATCGTATAGATGTAACTCTATTTGAAGTAATCAAACCATACAACGACGAAATGATAAAATTATTAATAAAAGCAAAAGAAATATTAGATGATGCCAATAAGTTAGGCGTAGTACTTGATTTTGATGTAAATATTGATAATTCAAAACCTATAAGTTATAAAGATATTGTATTCAACCAAAATGAGTTGCTATACATCCAAAATGAAGTAAAGTCCCTTGAAAAAAAATACTTAGATATAAGGGAAAAAAAGACTTTAAATAATCTAGATCTATACAAAAAAAACATCAAAGAAATAAATGATAAAAACTATTTAGTAATGAAAACAAATAATATGGATGTATCTCTTTTAAAAGTAATAGCAGACAATTTAATAAATAATAAATTAGTAGATATAGTCTTCTTTGCAAATCAAAAATTAGATCGATCAGTAAATTACATTTGTAGAAGTATAACACTAGATGCCTCTTACTTAGTTAAAAATGCATCAATTGCATCAAACGGAAATGGAGGAGGAAGTAAAACATTTGCCCAAGGAGGAGGAAAGGATTGTAAAGGATTAAATGTAATTTTAACAGATATAGAAAAAGAGATAAGAGATGAATTGTAATTATTTGTTAGAATATACAGATTATCTATCTTATAAAAATAAACAAAAGGAATTAATTTTAAAACATAAATTCCAAGATGCAATAGTAGATGAATATACATTAGATGAAAGTACACTAGACAATGTTTTAGAATCTTTAGATACATATTCCTTTTTAAGCGAAAAAAAAATAATTTTAGTCAAACAAATAGAACAATTAGAAAATGAAAATAAAACCTTGAATCACTTTTTTAAATACTTAGAAAATCCAGATCCCAATAAATTATTAATCCTATCAACAAAAGAATTAGATAATCGAAAGAAAATAACGAAAGAACTAAAAAAAAGAGTAGAATATATAAAAATAGAAAACAATCCTTTAGAAATAATAAAAAATGAATTAAAAGAATTTACAATTGATAATAAGAGCATAAATCTATTATTGGAATATACAAACAACAAAATTGATAGAATAAAAAGTGAATGTGATAAGTTAAAATTATTTAAAGAAAAAGAGAAAAAAATAACAATAGAAGATATCAAGAGTCTTTGTTTCAAAGATAGTATAGATACAAATAATCTAGCTTTTGATTTAATTAAATATATAGCATCCAAAAACAAAAAGGAAGCAATTCTAACCTATAGAAAGTTACATGAAAATAATACAGAAGATCTAGGAATTATGGCTCTATTAGAAAGTCAGATAAGATTATTAAAGCAGGTAAACTCTTTAATAGCTAAAAATGAAAAAAAGGATAGTATAGCAACTATTCTAAAAACCCATCCTTTTAGAATAAGTAAAACAATAGAACTATTGAAAGATATTAACAATTCAGATATTGATAGTCTAATAAGAAATTTAGCAAAACTTGACTTAGAAATAAAGAGTGGAATAATTGAAGATAAAAAACCATTAGAAATGCTTATTTTAAACTTATAATAATTAAATAGAGAAAAAGGGATAAATGCATAAAATATTTATCCCTTTTTAAATTGGATCACTAAAAGAATTCCTAATTTTTTCTAATTTGTCATATACTTGCTTAATAATACTTTCATAACCTATATTTTTAGGAGTATAATATTTTCTTGCCTTTAATTTATCAGGTAAGTATTGCTGTACAACATAACTACCAGGATAATCATGAGGATACTTATATAAAGAACTGTCTGGTCGAATATGTTCTGGAACACTTCCAACATTCCCCTCCTCAATATCTTTAAGTGCTAAATCAAAAGCAATATGAGCAGTATTACTTTTAGGAGATAAAGCCATTTCACATACAATGGTACCAAGGGGTATTCTTCCCTCAGGAAGGCCAACGCGCTCACAGGCACAAATAGCTGCCTCTAATCGAGGCCCTATAGCTGGATTGGCTAGACCAATATCTTCATATGCTATAACACTAAGTCTTCTATAAATAGAATCTAAATCCCCCTCATTTACAAGCCGTGCTAAATAATGAAGACTAGCATCAACATCACTCCCACGAATAGACTTCTGCAAGCCACTTAATACCTCATAATGACCACTACCATTTTTATCACTAAAAAATACAGGTTTAGAATGAATACTCCGAATAACATCTTCATTAATCTTTTTATCTTTTGTAGAATAATAAGCTACTTCCAATAAATTATAAGCAAAACGTAAATCACAAGAAGAAAGGGAAGCAATAAGTGAAAGACAAGAATCATCAATTTCTATACCTTTTAAATACTCCGTTTTAGAAGCTTTCTTTAAAGCCATAGTAATATCTTCTAATTTTAAAGATTTAAGTTCAAACAATTGACAACGACTGCGAATAGCAGGATTAATAGAATGATAAGGATTTGCAGTAGTCATACCAATTAGAACAAGTAAGCCATTTTCTAAATGAGGCAATAAAATATCTTGTTTATCCTTATTAAGTCTATGTATTTCATCCATAATTAAAACAAGACTTCCATACATTTTAGCTTCTTCAACAACAATATCTATATCTTTTTTTGAATTGATTGTAGCATTTAAAAAACGATAACGAATACCTAAATCATTTACAATGGCTTGACTAATACTGGTCTTACCAATGCCAGAACTACCATATAGAATCATAGAAAAGAGTTTTTTATTTTGCACTAAATTAGTAAGTATTTTACCTTCACCAATTAAATGAGTTTGCCCCACAATATCTTCTAGACCTTTTGGAGCCATTCTAGCAGCAAGTGGTTTTGACACGAAACTATTTTCCATTTAAAATTTTTCCCTCATACATAATTTGATTAATTTCATAAGAAATCCTCCTATACAACCTGTATTAGGTTTTGTCTAGCTAAGTATAACATAAGAACAAACAGAAAACAAGAAAGTTGTAAAAACAAAAAAATTAATATATAATAGGAATAGGTGATGAAAATGGATTATAAAACAGCCCAAGATGATTTTATAAATTATTGCGTATTTGAAAAAGGACTATCACCTAATACAAAAAGATCATATGAAAATGATTTAAAAGTTTACTATAACTATTTAAAAAAAAGACACAAAGAAAATTTTAATGTCATAGATATAACCCAAGAAGATATAGAACTTTTTTTAAAAGAAAATACAATAAAAAAAGACAAAACAACTACTATCGCACACAAACTAACTGTAATCAAAAATTTTCATGCTTATCTAACAAAGGAAAAAATTACAAAAAAAAATATATCTCTTGCTATTGCAAGGCCAAAATTGCAAAAAGCACTCCCCCAAACCTTGAGCATTAAGGAAGTAGAAAGTTTACTAGACATTTCATTAAATACAGCTTATGACTATAGAAATAAAGCAATGCTAGAACTTCTGTACTCAACTGGATTAAGAGTAAGTGAATTAGTCAATATAACAGTAAATAACATTGATTTTAATAATTGTGTTATAAGAATTGTAGGAAAAGGAAATAAAGAACGAATTGTACCAATAGGGGAGTATTCCATGTATTATTTAAATCTATATAGAAATAAACGACATGAATTAAGAAAAACAATAAATGATGAGGCCTTATTTTTAAATAATCATGGAAAAAAAATAACAAGACAAGGATTTTTTAAAATACTTAAAAAAATTTTAAAAGAAAAAAATTTACCAGAGGAAGTATCTCCACATACATTAAGACATTCCTTTGCCACACATTTACTAAAAAAAGGAGCAGATCTAAGAAGTATTCAAGAGATGCTAGGTCATTCTGATATATCAACTACTAAAATATATACACATATTAGTAATGAACAAGTAAAACAAGATTACAAAAAATATCACCCAAGAGAAAAAAAATAGGAGGAATTTATGCAATATAAAAGAATATTTTTATTAGTACTGGATTCACTAGGAGTAGGGGAGGCAAGTGATGCTGAAAAATACAATGATACAGGAACAAATACCCTAGGACATATCATAAAAGAAACAGATGCCTTTATACCAAATTTAAAAAAAATAGGCTTAACAAATACCTTAAAAATGAATGAAGAAAAAGAAGTAGATGCCTATTATACTATAGCTACTCCCAATAATGCTGGAAAAGACAGTTTAAATGGTCATTATGAAATGATGGGAATAATATCAGATATTCCTTTTAAAACATTTAATGATGGATTTCCCATAGAAATATTAAACAGTATAGAATATACTACAGGAAGAAGAACACTTGGAAATAAATGTTGCAATAATAGTATAGATATTATAAATGAATTAGGAGAAATAGCAACCAATTATGGCTCATTAATAATATACACATCAGCAGATTCTGATTTACAAGTTGCTGCAAATGAAGAGATTATACCTGTTTCTACCTTGCATGAGTACTGTGAAAAAATAAGAGAAATCACCTTAAGAGAAGAATGGATGATAGGCAGAGTAATAGCAAGACCATTTTCAGGAAAAGCAGGAAATTTCAAATTAAGTCTAACAGGTAGAAAAGATTATGCAATCAAGCCACCTAAAAAAACAGTCCTCGATTATCTAAACGAAAACAATTATAATGTAATTGGAATTGGAAAAATTAATGATATTTTTGATAAAGAAGGTATAAATAAAACAATAAAAGCCTCAAGCAACAATGAAGTCATCAATAAATTAACCAGCATAATGGATAAAAAATTCACAGGACTTTGTATGGCAAATTTAAGTGATTTTGATAGCTTATATGGTCATACAAGAGATGTAGAAGGGTATTCAAAAGCATTGGAAGAATTTGATGTAAATATACCCATTATACTAAATAAATTAGAAGTAGATGACTTATTAATTTTAACAGCAGATCATGGCAATGATCCAACATATAAAGGTAGTGATCATACCAGAGAAAATGTACCAGTCATATTATATAGTAGAAATTTTCTTGAGCCAAAAAGACTTCCTATTTTAAACACATTAGCAGATATTGGTGCAACCATTGCAGATAATTTTGAGGTAACATCGCCTGAAATAGGAACCTCAATAATGGATAAATTAAAATAAAGAGAGTAGGAGAGAGAGGCAAAAGTAGATGATTTCAGTATTGAACAGGAGTCATCTTTTTTAGATTTCATTGATATCTATAATTATTATAATATTCAATATAGTTTTTTACTTTGTTGCATACATCTCCAAAAGTAAAACAGGTATCCAAATTCACAAGACATAATAAAAACCTATAAAGTAAGTCTCTCTTTTTTGGAGTGTCCACTTTATAGGTTACATTTTATATATAACTACTCTTCTTTTAAAGTATCTGCACAATCAAAGGATTTACAAATAGTCTCTTTCGTTTCTGTACAATCACAACTATCACAAGTACAATCTACTTCTATTTCTTCTAAAGTACAACTACCCTTTTCAGAATTATTATGCTTGCAATTTTCCACACTACACTTTATAGAGCTATTTATTTCTTTATCTATATTCTTTTCCATAAAAATCTCCCTTCAACTATAGTATTAAACATTTCCAACTATTCTATACAAAATAAAATAAATTTAAATGATAAAGTATACAGTTAAATAAATCTCGATGCATTAGAATGCATTTTAATAATTTAAAATAAGGAAATTAAAATAATTTAAATAAAGAACATAATTGAGACATAAAAATTAATATATTTAAAGCTTAAATTTTGAATACAATTTTCAAACTATTAAAACTATAAAAAAGAATAAAGAATGATAATATATTAAACATAAATAGATTAGTTCTATATTTAAAGTTAATATAGAGTTAAATAAACATCTGCATAAATTA
>JAAWCL010000108.1 GCA_022793235.1 Bacilli bacterium
AAATTCCAAGTAAAATCAGAAAAATATTCATAACAATTCCCATGCCAAATCACTTTAATTTGTACTTTAGGATTTATTCTTTTTATTTCTTCAATTGCGTCTGTCCAGCCATCACAAATTTGACTAAAAATCACTGACTTTATATTATTAGTAGCAGCTTCTTTAGCTATTTTTTGTATGTCTTTTTTTCTATATACATGTTCTAAGGGTACAATATTTTGAAATAATCCTATTGTAGAAGCTGCAACTCCTAGCCATGTTGGATTATAAAATACAATATATTCTTTATCTTTATATTGTTTTATCTTTTCTGTTGCTTCCTGTACCCTTTTGCTATACTTAGCATTTTGTTCTTTTACTTCTTTACTATGTACAATTTTATATTTAGTTGAACTTAAAACATGGTATACTTTACGCAAAACTTTATACAAAAAGCTATCTTTCTTTATAAATCGCTTCAAAAAATTTTTCATTCTTTGCAATCTACTCTTTCCTTTCTATTTATTTATAAAATCTTGTATTGATTTTTGAGCCTGTTTGTTATATTCTTGTTTCCAATTTTGATATAACTCTTGTATCTTTTCTTTGTTTTTTATCATTTCTTTCACCATTTCTGAATTAGTAATAGGATTGTCTTCAGCATTTGTAACAACATATTTTTTTAAATCATCTTGTTTTTCAAAAAAATCTGAATTGTTTCCTATTAAACAAGGAATTCCTAATTCCATACTAATTAAGAAGATAGGATGTACATAATCTGTAAAAGATGTCGCTATTATTATATCATTTTTACTTAAATGTTCAATAATTTTTTCTTCTACTATCTCTATGCTCTCTGGTGTATTGTGAATTTGCATGGTATTTAAAAAGTCTTCCATTCTTTCATCTAACCTATTGTAATTCAAATTACAGTTATCTAAGAATTTCGCTATACACAATTGATTAAATATATTCTTATCCCAAGTATAGTTTAAAGGATAAATACCCAAGTCAATTATGCTATTTGCTTCTTTTATTTTGACTTTTTTTTCTGGTTTTAATATATAATTTTCCATTAGATAAGAAGCTTTATATCCTAAACTTTTATATGTTTCATATTGACCTTTTCTTAAAAATGCAATATCATCTACTAATTCTTTTTTTGATAATTCTAATAATTTAAAAAAGTTTTCTCTTTCATATTCATAATACAAAAGGCTATCTTGCGTATTACAAATTACTTTTATTTTTAGGTTATTATTTTTTTCTTTTATATCTGTAATTAACTTGTCCCAACCAATTTCTAATCCAGAAAAAATAATTTGTTCTATGCCTTTATTAATATATTTTTCTATTATCTTCATATTGTTGCTATAATCAAAGTCTGTCCATCCTAAATTAATTGATTGTATATTTTTAAAATTATTTATCAACCATATATTATCTTCTTTCTTTTTATCTCCATATAGTAAAATATATTTTTCCATAAACTATCCCTTTCCTAAAATTTTCCTTAAAGTAGACTTAGCATTTAATATGGTATTCATATATTTGATGTCATTGTGTACAATAAAAGCTTCTTTCCACATTTCGTTTCTTAACATATTTCTACATTTAAAAATATTTAGTCTTTGCATTGTAGATAATTTGTCATCTTTTTCTACATATTCAGCAGCACCAAAAGTATCATTAAATACCATACTATAATAAGCTTCAATTAACTCTTTACTTGGTTTTTTCTTTGTTTCTTTAATAACTTCATATACATATTTTTTAGTTTCTTCTGCTTCATAAGGATGATTTTTCATATATTCATTAATAACTTTTGCACCTTCTAACATACCTTCTTGTAATGGCTTTATATATTTTTTTACAATTTCTATTTCTTCTGTTTTTGCTTTTCTAATAGCCTCTCCTTGCTCATATTCTACAACGCTTGCTGTTCCTGGATTATAAATCCATTCTAATAGAGTAATCATATTTGATACTTCGTTATCACGAATATTTTTATCATCAATAAAACTTATCTTTTTAGTATTTTCTGGCTGTAAATTATAGAAATCATATAAAGTCAAATAATATCCCTCTATTTTTTTATTTGTAAAAATGTATGCTAAATTATCTTGTATTGTTCCTCTCCATCCAATATCTACTACAAACATTGAGTCATTATTATTTGTTATTCCTTTTTTCTTTTCAAAATATTCTAACAGTTCTTCTCTTTTCCTTTTCAACTCACAATTTATCTTTTCTGAAAACTTTTTATCAGCACATAACTTTTGTACTCTAAAATCAAACCATGGATTAACAATATCTTCTTCTGGTCTTATGTCATATTTTCCCATAAATTCTTTATATGGATTTATATCAATCGCTAAAGTTTTGAATAGAGTTTTCATACTTTGTACTCTATATTGTGACCATAATCTTAATAATTCTGAAATAGAAAATTCATTTAATGAAGCCGAAAATGTAGCCATTCTACTAACTTCTAATGTATCACATTCTGGTATAGTAACTCCAAATGGATTGTTTTCTTTAATTAATTCATGAATTTTAATAAAGGTTTCCCCTTCTCTTGTTAAATAATACACCTTTGGTATATTGTTTTTAATTGCATATTCAACAATACTATACCCTAAAAAATATAGTATAGGTGCTAAATCTACTCCACTATTGAATAACTTGTCTTCCTTTTTTACGCATGTTAAATCAAATTCAAATTTTCTTCCTTTTTCAGGTATAAAATTGAATTCTGTTTTTGTTGTTTTTATTGTTTCAATTCCTAAGTTCTTAGCCATTTCTATATCTGAAAATTGGTTATCGCCTACATGAATATGCTCTTTAGAAACAATTCCAATTTCCTCTTCCGCTTTTTTATACAATTTTCCTGTTCTTTTATTTAATAGATAATCCGCTGAACTATATATTTTTTCAAATTTCACTGGTAATTTTAAAGAATCTAGTAATTCTTTTAGAGCTTCTGCTCCCATGTAAAAATCTGATATACAATACATTTTTAAATCTTTGTATTTTTCAAAGATTGGTAAAATTTCTGGATTAACAAAAATAACTCTTTTTTCTTGTTCAATCTCCTCTTTTAATAATTCTTCTGCTATGTTTTCTATTTTTTCTTTAAATATTTCTTGTTGAAGTTTTTCAAATACTTCTAGAATTTTACACTCTTCGTCATGTCCTGTCTCTTTATTTCTTTTGCATTCTTCTGCTTCTATGTTATCTCTCAAATTTAAAATTTCATAAATATCTTTATATTTTTCTTTTAATTTTTTTTCGTATTTTAACATAATATGATTAGCTGTATGCAACTTTACTTCCTCTGGATGACATCTTCTTTTTATGATTGTATCCCAAATATCAAAACTTATTATCATCTTCTTACATCCTTTCTATCTTCCCCTTTTTATTATTTCACATTCTATCATTTATTTATAACATAATCAAGTTATACAGTAAAAAAACTTAACTTTTACAACATTTATACTATTCGTATAGTACAGAATATGTAAAAAAGTAAGAAAGCAATAAAACAATAAAAAAATAATAGTTATGACGGAAAGTATTTCGTAATTAGAATATGTAATAAAATAATTTAGGAGAATCTCAAAATTTATTTTGAGATTCTCCTAAATTATTTTATTACATATTCTAATTACGAAATACTTTCCGTCATAACTATTATTTTTTTATTGTTTGATTGCTTTCTTACTTTATTTTTACATTTTTATTTATACTGATTATCAATTTCCTTTAATATAACATCATGAGCTCCGCCTTCAGTAATACTAATATCAGAAACCAATGTCAATCTTGCTTTTTCGTGAAATTCTGGAATAGTAATACAACCACAATTGCACATTGTTGATTTAATTTTTGCAACAGTAATTGCTAAATTATCTTTTAAGCTACCAGAATAAGGAATTTAATAATCTACACCCTCTTCAAAAGAAAGTTTTTTAGCTCCACCCATATCATATCTTTGCCAGTTTCTTG
>JAAWCL010000109.1 GCA_022793235.1 Bacilli bacterium
GAAATGAGTAATCATCTAAAAAATATAACCTTATTAAAATGGAGTGAAATGTTAGACGAAGAGTTAACAACAAACATTCTTAGAAGATTAATGTTTTTACCATATTTATACTATAACAATAGAACAGTAGGAGAGATAACATCTAGAATGAAGGATCTAGCAAATATTAAACTATTTCTTACAAGTCTTTTTTCATCTATAACCACAGATATTGTCTTAATAATGATATTTCTATATTTTTTATTTTTTCTATCAAACAAATTAGGAATGATTTTACTATTCCTAAGTTTTATACTAATAATTCAAGAAATCATTTTTAATAAGTTTTATATCCCAAAAATGGAAATTTACTTACAAAGTGAGGACAAAGTAAATTCAATATTATATGAAAATTTAAGTTCTATGAATACTATAAAATCAATGCACTTAGAAAAAAGGAAAAATACATCTTTTTTAAAAGAATATCAACTCTTTTTAACTAGAGCTTATAAAGTAAATAAAATGATTTTAAATAACAATCTTACAAATAATGTAATAATGGATATAAATCAAGTTGTACTTTTCTCCTTTGGTTCAATTTTAATTATAAAAAACAAAATGTCCATAGCTAATTTAATTGTTTTTCAGACTATATTAAACTATTATTTAACATCACTAAAGAATCTATTATCTTTATATAAAGAATATAATAAATATAAATTATCTAAATCTAGAATAGAGGATTTATTTACAATTAAGATAGAAAACTTTAACTGCTTAGAATTATTTAATGATTATCAATTAAACGGGACAATAAATATTAAGAGATTAACCTATGGTTATGGTTATAAAAAAATATTTGATGAATTAAGTATAAAAATAAAAAGAAAAGATAAAGTTTTTTTAACAGGTAAAAGTGGTATTGGTAAATCGACTTTAATGAAGTTACTATGTCGATTTATAAATATAGACTATGGATATATTACGATCAACAATATAGATATAACACATTATCACTTAGATGTAATTAGAAGAAAAATAACCTATATCTCCCAACAAGAAAGTCTTTTTACAGGGACTATAAAAGAAAATATAATAGTAGAAGGTGAGGAAGAAAAATTAGAGAAAATATGTAAATTAACAAAAGTAGATGAAATTTTAGATAAGGAACTAAAATACTCTAAGATGGTAGAAGAAGGGGGATCCAACTTATCAGGAGGAGAAAGACAAAGAATCATTCTAGCACGTGCTTTAATGAGAGAAAGTGATATTTATATTTTTGATGAAGCCCTAAGTCAATTAGATATAGAAAAGGAACAAGTCATTTTAACAGAACTTTTAAAATATTTAAAAGATAAGACAGTAATTGTAATAAGTCACAGAATGTCAAATAAGAATTTATTTAATCGAATCTTAGAATTAAAAGAAGGAAAAATATATGAAAATATATAAAAGATACAAATTATTATTTATAATAAACTGTTTTACAATAATAGTATTTCTATCCTCTATAGTTTACTTTAAAGTAACAAAATATAATGATTATCTAAAAATAAATGCAAATTATATAAAAAAAAACCAAGTAAGAATAGTTGTGGAAGACAAACTATTTAAAAAAATAGAAAAAAATCCATATGTTTATGCAAATACAAAAAAGAAACAAATAAAAATAGTTTCCATTACAAAAAATATTTATAGAGAAAAGAAAAAAAGTTATCATGAAGTATTTTTAAATCTAGATTTAGAAAGAAAAGGAAATCTAGAATTATCTATATTAAATAAGAAAAAAGAATTTATAACCATGTTTAAAGAGTGTTGGAAGGAGAAGTAATGCAAAAGATAAATAATAAAAAATTAGAAAAAATAACAGGAGGAGAGGTTTCTGTTTGGGTATATTTAATTGCTACCAGTATTATCATATTTTTATCAGGTGTAATAAAAGGATATACACATCCAGAATCATGTAAAAAAGTATGAAAATAGAAGAAAAAAATTTAGATTCAATTTATGGAGGAGCGACCTCAATTTCCAGTAGTATTATAAATGCCTTGACTAATATTATAAAAATATTATTGGATGCAGGTAAAGGAGTTGGTGAATCAATAAGAAGAATACAAGAGAAAGAAATGTGCTCCTTGTAAAGAAAAATAGCAAAAAAATCAAGAGATTTTGACAAAATATGTATTTTTTTGTTGAATAATAGTCATATATTTGCTATAATTCTAGTAGAAATAAATGAAGGGAGGGAGAAATATGACGCAGGTAACTGTAAAAAATGGTAACTTAGATATGGCCTTAAGAAAATTTAAGCAAAAAGTTGCAAGAGACGGAGTCCCTTCAGAATGCAAAAAAAGAGAATGCTATGACAAACCAGGAGTAAAAAGAAGAAAAGCCAAAAAAGAAGGTATCAAGAATTCAAGAAAAAGAAATAAAGCATCTCGTGATAGAGATTAAAAAGAAGAAAAGTCCATCTAAGTTAGATGAACTTTTTTAATGGAAAAAAATTGTAAAATAAACCGAACTTTCTCATCTTCTATCTTGTAAACATAGTCGTTATAAGATATAATAAATTTATAAAATAAGAGGAGGGCGATTATGAGTGCATCATTTATTATATGTAGTATGTTTTATAGTGCATTGCTATTAATTGTTTATTTTTATAAAAGAAGATTGAATACTTTAGAAAATAGAATTTACTCATCGCTTGCTGTAGCAAATTTTATTGGCTTAATATTAGAAATGCTATGTTATTTAGTAACTCTAAATAAAGATAGTTTTCCATTATTTACAGCAATACTAAACAAACTATATTTAGTATATTCACTAACTTGGTTAATGTTATTTATGTACTATACCTTTATAGTCTCTTTTAAAAGAAGAATCAATTTAAGGTTTAATAGTAGGGAATTATATAAAAAAATAGCAGGTATTTTCCTAAAACTATATTTAATAGGAGTATTTGCCATTTTACTTTTACCCCTTTATTATGATAATTCAAGCCTAAACAGTGTTTATTCATATGGTCCAAGTAGTTTTCTTTGTACACTAATGAGTACAGTTTGTATAGTAGCTAGCCTTGCCTTTATGATTATAGGTTATAAAAATATCCAAAAAAAGAAAGTAATACCCTTGCTAAGTTATACAATAGTTTTTCCACTTGTAATAGCACTTGAATATATTCATCCAGAACTTCTTTTAACAACACCATTAGAAACTTTCATAACTTTTTTGATTTATTTTACAATAGAAAATCCAGACTTAAAAGTAATTGATGAATTAAGTGATGCCAAACAAAGAGCAGAAGAAGCAAGCAAGGCTAAAACGGACTTTTTATACAGCATTTCTCATGAAATAAGAACTCCTTTAACCAATATTATTGGTTTTATAGAGTCATTGAATGATAAAAAATTAGATAAAGAGGTAAAAAATGACATACAAAATATTTCTACATCAGCAAATAGTTTGTTAAAAGTAGTAGATGGAATATTAGATGTATCAAAATTAGATGTAAAAAAAGTAGATCTTGTTAAAAAAAGATATAATATAATTACTATGCTTGATGAACTAGTAGACTTCTCTAAAGAGGTCATAGGAAAAGGACAGTTAGAATTTAGAACATGCTTTGATACAACAATCCCAGATGCTTTATATGGAGATTATGTGATTTTAAGACAAATTATGCTAAACCTCTTAGCAAATGCAATTGAAAGGACCAAAATTGGGTATATAGAATTTAATGTAGTATCTGTAATTAAAAATGATGCTTGTAGATTAATTATTACAGTAGAAGATACAGGTGGAATTTTAAAGAAAGAAAAATTAAAACAACTGTTTAAAGATACCGAAAACTTTAGTATAGAAGATAGCATTGTAAATGGAACAAATACTTCTTTAGGTGCAACAAAGAAATTAGTAGACTTGATGAAGGGAACAATCGTTGCACAGAATGTATATGGAAGAGGATGTAAACTAACAGTGGCATTAGATCAAGAAATTGTATTAAAGAAAATAGAGGAAAAAGAAGAAACAACTATTGATATAACTGACAAAAAAATATTAATAGTAGATGATAATACTTTAAATATTAAAGTAGCAGAGCGTTTGTTAGAAAAATATCAAGTAGAAGTAAAACATGTACTAAGTGGACAGGAATGTCTAGATTTAATAAATAGAGGAGAACATTTTGATTTGATATTAATGGATGATATGATGCCAAACATGAGTGGAGTAGAAACTTTTAAAAAGCTAAAAGAAAGAGATAGTTTTATGATACCAACAGTTATGCTAACAGCAAATGCCATTGATGGAATGAAAGAAAAATATTTATTACAAGATGGTTTTGATGAATATATTTCAAAGCCAATCGTAAAAGAAGAACTAGATAAGATATTAAAAAAAGTATTTAAATAACCAGGAGGGACGATATGTATAACAAAATAATAGAAGATATGACCAAGGCAATGAAAGAAAAGGAAAAAAATCGCCTGACAGTCATTCGTGGAATAAAAGCGGCAGTCGACAAGGAACATATTGATAAAAAATTGGAAATAACAGATGAATTAGTTATTGATGTAATATCACACCAAGTAAAATTACTAAAAGATTCTATTTTAGAATTTGAAAAAGGAAAAAGAGAAGATTTAATAGAAAAAGCAGAAAAAGAAATGAGCATTTTAAAAGAATATCTTCCCACAGAACTCTCTAAAGAAGAAGTAATCAAAATAATAGAAGATAGCTTTAGTAAAATAAATCCCACTTCTATGAAAGAGATGGGAAAAGTAATGAAAGAAATTACACCACTTGTAAAAGGTAGATATGATATGAGCAAAATATCAGAAATGATTAAAGAAAAATTAAGTTAGACAAGTATAGTCTTTCTTTTTTTCTAAGCTATCACAATACAAGTGGAATAAATTATAAGAATTTTTTTTAGAATAAATCTTGTAAAATATATAGTTTTACTATACAATAAATATAGATGAAATTGCTCCATAGCCAAGTGGTAAGGCAGTGCGCTCTGACCGCATTATGCGCTAGTTCGAATCTATCTGGAGCAGCCAATGAAATAAAACCCTACATTAAGGGTTTTTCTTATAAAAGAAAAAGTAAGTACAGAACTTACTTTTAATTAAAACCGTTTCCTCTACAATTATTATTACTACCACCCCAGAAAACAAAGAACAATATAAATAGAACAATAATAATCCAAACCCAGGAACCACCAAAGCCATCATTATAATTGTTATTATTTCCATAAGGATAAGGGCAGCAATAAGTAGGGTATCCACACATATACATAAGAATAAAATCTCCTTTCATAATAATATAAGAAAAAAACTAAAATTTGCCTATAATAGATACCTATTTTTTTATTATACCTTTACAATTGAAGACAAAAATGATAAATTAAATGTGGTAAATAGAAACAAATGGAGGAAAATATGAATAAAGAAGAAAGAGAAATTTTAGCAGACTTACTTTTTCCAAATATTAAGGAAACTCCTGAAGAGATAGAAAAAAGATATCCCAATAGAAATAGAAAAGAAGGAGAAAAAGTAACAAGATATGCACCCTCTCCAACTGGTTTTATGCATTTAGGAAATTTAGAAGGAGCTTTCCTAGATTACCTCTTTGCGGTACAAAGCAATGGAATATTTTACGTGAGAATAGAAGACACTGACCAAGAAAGGTTTGTAGAACAAGCCGAAGACTTAATAGAACAAACTTTAAAAAATTATAATATTATGCCAACAGAAGGTCCTTTTACAGAAGGAAATTATGGTCCCTATCATCAAAGCAGTCGAAAAGAAATATACCAAACCTACATCAAAGATCTAATAAGAAAAGGTTTAGCTTATCCTTGTTTCATGACAAAAGAAGAATTGGCAGAAATAAGAGAAGGACAGGAACTTAGAAAGGAATCATTAGGTGTATATGGACATTATGCTGTAGATAGAGATTTATCTTTAGAAGAAATAGAAAAAAACCTTGAACAAAAAAAGAATTATGTTATTCGAATAAAATCTCCTGGGAATATAAACAATCAAATCGTTTTACATGATTTAATAAAAGGAGATATTACTCTCCCAGAGAATATAATTGATGAGGTAATTATGAAACAGGATGGACTGCCAACTTATCATTTTGCACATGTAATAGATGATTATTTAATGAGAACAACAATAGTTATTAGAGGGGACGAATGGATTCCAAGTTATCCAAAACATTTACAATTAAACCAACTATTAGGATTTAAGCCTTGCAAATATGCACATCATGCTCCTCTGACTAAGAAAGACGATGGTCATATCAGAAAGTTAAGCAAGAGAAAAGATCCTGAATTTTCATTGAGTTATTATGACGAGGAAGGAATACCAGAAGAAGCAGTAAAGCTTTTTTTAGCAACAATTATTAATACAAACTTTGAAGAGTGGTACTTACAGAATCCAGATAAATCATATATGGACTTTCCTTTTTCCTTTAAAAAAATGCCTACTGGAGGTACACTTTTTGATACAGAAAAATTAAATAATATTTGTAGAACTTATTTTTCAAGATTAAAAGCAGAAGAAATATATGAAAATAGTCTAAAATACTATGAGAAATATGATAAAGAATTTAAAAATTTAATGGAAAGAAATAAAGAAAAAGTCATTAAATTTTTAGAAATTGAAAGAAATGGAAAACGTCCTCGCAAAGATATAGCAACCTACAAAGATATAAAAAAAGAAATGAGCTATATATTTGAAGAATTATTTTATAATGAAAATACTTATAAAGAAATAGAAAAACAAGATATAGAAATTTTAAATAAATATATAGAAATATATGATGAAAAAGATACAAATGATGAATGGTATCAAAAAATTCAAAATTTAGCAGAAGAAAATAATTATGCAAAAAGTGTAAAAGAATATAAAAATAATTCAAATAGCTATAAAGGACATATTGGAACAATTTGTGAAGAAATAAGACATGCCACAACTGGAAAAATGCAAACACCCAATCTTTATGATATATTAAAAATATTAGGAAAAGAAGAAATGAAAAAAAGAATGGAATTTTACAAAAATTAAATTCTTTTTTATTTTACATAAAAAACAGTGTAAAAATATGTATTATTAAATAGATACTTTACACAGTGGCTGGTAGTCTATATATAAAATGATAGTTTTATTACAAAATAGATATAGATAGGAGAAATTATGATAAAAAAAGAAAAGCCAAAAAGATTAATGTTAGAAAAGGCTTACATACATGATGATGAATACTATTATTCAGTGATTAGAAAAAATGTCAAAAAATATAGAATAGATAGAGGATATACCCAACAAGATTTAGCAGATATGACAGAAATGTCTAGAGAATATATATGTGATATAGAAAATGAAAAACGAAATAAACATTTAACAATATCAGTATTGGGAAGAATAGCAGAGGCTCTAAATATAGAAATTGGTCAGTTTTTTAAAGAAAAATAAATAAGGAAGGTGAGAATATGATTGAAGTATTAGAATATAAAAATGAATATGAAAAAATTGTTAGGGATTTACTTATACAATTACAAGAATATTTAGTAGAAACAGATGATAGAAAAATAAAGACTATGACAGAAGAATACAGAGAAAAATATTTAGATCATATAATTAAATTAGTAGAAGATAATGAAGGTAAAATAATTTTAGCCTCTTTTAATGAAGAAATAGTAGGAATGATAGTAGGATTTGTAAAACCTTTGAGTATAGAAGATAAACTAAAAACAACTTGTCCAAAAATTGGAAAAATATCAAAATTAGTTGTAGATAGAACAAGTAGAGGTGGCGGGATAGGAAAAATATTAATAAAAGAAATGGAAGAATATTTAAAAGAAACAGGATGTCAATATATATCATTAGATGTTTCTGGATATAATACAAGTGCTATGAATTTATATAATGAAAAAGGATATTCACCAAGATTACTTGACTTAATCAAAAAGGTATAAAATAGAAAAGAAAAATAGTATTTTAAGATACTTTTTTTTGTTATAATAAAAATAGAAGTATAACTTCTAGAAGGATGTGTAAATATGTTAAAAGACAAAGTAGCAATTATTACAGGGGGAAGCAGAGGAATAGGTTTAGAGACAGCTAGACTATTTTTACAAAATCATGCAAAAGTTGTAATTTTTGCCTCAAAACAAGAAACAGTAAAGCAGGCCGTGGATGCACTACAAAAAGAAAATAAAAATTATGAAATTTCTGGTTTTTATCCAGACCTGACAAATGAAAAAGAAATCAAAGAAGTCTTTCAAAAAATAGCAAATAAATATGGAAAAATTGACATTTTAATAAATAATGCAGGGATTTCTTCTAGAACACCAATAGATAAATTTGAAGTAGAAGAATATGAAAAAATTGAGAGTATTAATATCAAATCTATATTCATCTGTTCCAAAAATTGTATTCCATATTTAGAAAAAACAAGTGGAGTAATATTAAACACTAGTTCAATGGTAAGCATATATGGACAACCATCAGGCTTTATGTATCCAGCCAGTAAATTTGCCGTAAATGGAATAACAAAATCTCTTGCTCGTGAACTTGCAGCTCGCCATATTCGAGTAAATGCAGTAGCACCAGGGATAATTGAAACAGATATGGTAAAAAAGTTACCAGAAGAAATGATTGCACCATTAATTAAGCAAATTCCATTAGGAAGAATAGGAAAACCAATTGATATTGCAAATGCTTTTTTATTTCTAGCAAGTGATATGGCAACTTACATTACAGGAATAGTTTTATCTGTAGATGGATGTGCGAGAAGTTAATAAAAAGAGGAAGAAAAAGATAATAAATATAAAAGTTTAGAATATCTTTTTTCATATAAAAAGAACAACTTGATTGCTAACCTCCTAATGGTATATAATTTTAGTAACTGGTAAGAATGCCAAAAATGAAATAGAAAAAACAAATTCAGTAGTATAAAAAATAAGAAGATATCAAGAAAACGAGAGGTAAAACAAGGAGGAGAAGCAAATGAAAAAGGTTATATTAAAAATAGGAGGTATGAGTTGTAGTGGATGTTCATCTACTTTGGAAAAACATTTAAATAAGCAAGATACAATCATATCTGCAAGTGTAAATCTAGTAATGGCTCAAGCACTTATTTTTTATGATGATTCGTTAAATATAGAAGATTTAACAAAATACATAAAAGAAGCTGGATTTGAAAATTTAGGTATATTTAATAATCAATTAGATGACAAAAAAGAGAAAAAAGAAACACAATACTTAATTCTTTTTTTCTTAATCTCTTTCTTAATCATGTTTATTTCAATGATACACATGATAGATATTCCTATGCCTTCTATAATAGATAAAAGATCTAATCCCCAAATGTATTCGATTATATTAACAGTGTTAACCTTTCCATTTCTATTCTATGGACAGGATATAGTAAAAAAAGGAACAAAAAATCTAATACACAAAACACCAAATATGGATACATTAGTAACACTTGGTGTCCTATCAAGTTTATTTTATAGTCTATTTAGTACAGGTATGATTTTATTAGGATACAAAAGCTATGTAGAATATCTATATTTTGATTCTTGTACAATGATTATTTTTTTCATTAAATTGGGACGATATATTGAAAATAAAAGCAAAGAAAAAACAAAAGAGGCTATAGCAGAGCTTGTTCAAATAACCCCCAGAAAAGCTTTAAAAAAGATGGGAGAAAAAGAAATAGAAATAACAATTGATGAAGTAAAAAAAGGTGATATTTTAATTGCAAAACCTGGAATGAAAATTGCAGTAGACGGAATAATTATAGAGGGAAGCACACATGTAAAAGATTCATTTATAACAGGAGAGGCTTATCCCTCAAAAAAGGAAAAAGAGGATAAAGTATTAGCGGGATCTATGAATATAGATGGTTATATAGAGTATAAGGCCCAAAAAATAGGAAAAGATTCAACTATATCAGAAATGGTACGACTAGTAGTAGAAAGTACAGGAACCAAACCTCCTATAGCACGCTTAGCCGATAAAGTATGTGCCTATTTTACGCCTTTTATTTTAATACTGAGTATCATTACATTCTTAGTTTATCTACTAATAGGGGAAAGTTTTAATCAAGCATTTACTACATTCGTTACGATATTAGTAGTATCCTGTCCATGTGCCTTAGGCTTAGCAACCCCTCTTGCTATTACAATTAGTGAAGGTCTATGTGCCAAAAACTTAATTTTGGTAAAAAAGAGTGAAACACTAGAAAAAGCAACAAATATAGATACAATTGTCTTTGATAAAACAGGAACATTAACGTATGGAAAAGTAGAAATAGCAAAAATTCATAACTACAGTACTTATAGTGAGAAAGAACTTTTAACAAAAGTAGCCAGTATAGAAAATAAATCTTCACACCCAATTGCCAAAGTATTTAAAAAATACAGTGAGGAAAATAATCTAGTATTGGAAAATGTATTAAATTTTCAAAATATAGAAGGTATAGGTATAACTGCAGAAATAGAAAATAAAAAAATATATTTAGGCAATAATAAATTATTAGCAAAATTAAAATTAGGTTACAATAAACAATTTCTTGATGAAGAAAAAAAACTTTCTAAACAAGGAAATAGTATCGTATATGTAATAGAAGAAAATAAAATAATAGGATTAATAGGACTAAGTGATATCATAAGAGAGGAAGCAAAAGAGGTGATAGAAAAGTTAAAATCAGCGAACAAAGAAATTATTATGTTAACAGGGGATAATTTAATTTATGCCACGACAATTGCACAAACACTAGGAATAAAAAATATAATAGCGAACGTTTTACCTCAAGAAAAACATAAAAAAATAAAAGACTTAAAAGAAGAAGGAAAAAAGGTAATGATGATTGGAGATGGCATTAATGATGCTCCTTCTCTTGCTCTTGCAGATATAGGTGTAAGTTTTACAAATGCAACAGATATAGCAGTGAATACAGCAGATGTTGTTTTATTAAATGATAATCTATCTAAAATTTTAACTTTACTAAATATTAGTAAAAAAACAATAAAAAATATTAAGCAAAATCTGTTTTGGGCTTTTTGTTACAATATAATTATGATCCAAGTAGCTATGGGATTATTTAAAGGTTTTCATGTCAGAATAAACCCCATGCTAGCAAGCATGTTTATGATGCTTAGTAGTTTAACAGTTATTTTTAATGCTTTAAGTTTAAAAAGATTTAAGGAAAAATAAGTAATCAATGTGAAAGAAAAAACATAGTATAGTATAGAGCTTAAAGATTTTCACTTTTTGTCGATAAAAAAGTGAAAAGAAACTATTGAATTATTTTGAAAAATTTGATATAATTTAGAACCGTAAGTGAGGTGAATAGATTATGACAAATCAAACAAAACAAATAGTAAAAAGACCTGTTGTACCCCAATATATTGATAAAAAAGAATTCTTAAATTCATTAAAAAACACATTAATTTATGATGTTCTTTATACCCAGATTAAAGAAGCTTTTCCAGAATTAATCCCAGAAAGAAAAGTTCTAACAGAAAAAGAGATACAAGATATATTCGAACACATAAAAAAGAATGCAACAAGATCAAAAATATGTAGAGAATTAAATGAAAAAATAAATAACAAATATGAAAAAGTTTTAGAAAAATTTGGTGATGAAGTAGATAAGCATAATGAAAGACATGGAAAAGGTGTAAGGTTTAAAAATTATAGTGTATCAATTGTACTAAAAGAATCAGAGCAGAAGACTAAAAATGTACAAGAACAAGAATTATCACTAATAGAATACACACAAAGAAATTTAGAAAAAATTATTGCAAGAAGACAAAAAGTACAGAATAAAATACTATGTAAAAGACTGCAAAAAATATAGCAAAACTGTACTATAATTTACAGTTAAAGTCTGTTGAGTAAGAACTAAAAAATTCAACAGTCTTTTTTTGTAAAAAATCCATGAAAAGAAAGGCAAATAAGCTAAATAAGGTAACATACTAAGATTTAATTTACACAAGTAACCTCGAATACACTAAAAACAGTCTAATTATTTTGCATAATTTGTGATATACTGAATTAAATACAAAATAAAGGAGAGAAAAAATGAAAAAATTAGAAGAAAAGGTAGCCGTTATTACAGGGGGAGCAATGGGAAATGGATTAGGTATCACAAAAGTTTTTCTAAATTACAATGCAAAAATAGCCATATTAGATTACGCAGATACAATCTATGAAACAATAGAAAGTTTAAAGAGAGAATATAAAGATAAGGAAATAATAGGATACCAAGTAGACATTCGTGATAGAGAAAAGGTAAAAAAATGCCTTGAAGAAATTTATAACCATTATAAACAGATCGATATTTTAATAAATAACGCAGGAGTTTGTCATTTAGAAACATTTGAAAATATGACAGAAGAGATACGAGATTTCCACTTGGATATAAATATAAAAGGTACATGGAATGTAACCAAAGAAGTACTCCCTTATTTAAAAAGGAATAAAGAATCTAGTATTGTAAATTTATCAAGTGTAACAGGTGCAATGGTTGCAGATAGTGGAGAAGTAGCCTATGCTACAACAAAAGCAGCTTTAATAGGATTTACAAAAAGTTTAGCTATAGAATTAGTTGAAAAGAATATAAGGGTAAACGCCATACTTCCAGGATATATTTTAACACCTATGGTAGAGAATATGAGTAAATTAACAAATAAAGAAAATCCACAACAGGTTATAGATGGAATTGCACAAGCCATTCCTATGAAAAGACTTGGAACAATAGAAGAATTAGGAGAATTAGCAGCTTTCCTAGCAAGTAGTGAATCTTCCTATATTACAGGACACGAGTTTGTGATAGATGGAGGAAGCACTTTACCTGAAACTATGAGTATGGGAGTATAAAAAGAAACAATATTTAACAACTCTTTATTCTTATAAAAAATATAATATATTGAATTTATATGATACAATATAAGTAAAATACATAAATATAAAGCAAAAGAGGTGTAGTAAATGATATGATAAAAAAAGAGGACTTGGGAAAAAAATTAACAGAAGCACAAGCAGATAAGAAAAAAATAGTCCTACATGTCAGTATGAGAACTTTATTAGTTTTAATAATTACATTAGCAGGAGTAAAAGGAATAAATGGACTAATAGAATGGTTTAGTAGTTGGAAAACGATATTGATGTTTTTTCTATTATTTATTCCCTCACTTTTATGGGGATTATTTCCATTAACACATTTAAAAGACAAGCTCAAATTTTATGAATTGGGTATGAGTATAAATGGTCATATATACTTATATCAAGATATAGGTATGCTTACTTTTTATGATTATACATATGGAATAAAAACAGAGCAATATATTAAAAGCAATGTAAAAAACTTTAATGTGACATATATATACCGTCCAAAACGTGCTTATAATAAAGCTTATTTAAATAATGATTAAAGAAAGAGAGGTAAAAAAAATGAATAGTACATATATAATAATAGGAATTATTGCTGTAATATTCTTAGCTATTATATTTTATATCAAAACAACAATAGATGAAAAAAAAGGAGAAAACAGCGAAGAAAAGAAAAGAGTAAAAGAAATTGTAGAAAAAGTAACCAAAGATAGTGAATACAAAAATATTTATGCAACTTGGGAAGAATTTAGTATAGGTGGTGGGGGCAGAACGGTCACAACAACCAATATTTATACCTATTATGCAGTAGGATTTAAACCAGGTTCCTTATATGTAATACCCTTATCTTTTGATGGTGGAGATATAAGCTATGGAGAGGCCATGAAATTTGATAAGGAAAATATAGGAATGATCAATGCAAAAGAAGGAAAAAATTGGATAGAGATTTATGACTTAGAGAAAAAGCCAGTAGTGAAACTCATGGTAGGTCCTAGCGAAACAAAAGAGGATAAGTATCATCCAGTAAATATAAGTCAAAAAGAAGAATACAAAGAATTTTGTAATTTCATAAGCGAATTTATGAGAGAAGTAAACACATACCGTAATGTAGAAGTAACAGGAAAAATAGGAAGACCATTACAAAAAAAATAATAGTTCAAATAGAAAAAATCAGGTAATATCCTGTTTTTTTCTACTAAACTATCAAGAATAAATCAAAAAATAGAAGGTGACTCACAATGTATTATCCAAAACAACTTCCATATTTGCTAGATCAAGAATTTAAGAAAAATATAGAATATCGAGAATACAAAAGCGAAAAACTTTCAGACTACATTATGTGTATATGGAGTATGAAATCTAAGAAGATAAGTAAAAAAACAATATACAACTATATTTTGCCAGATGCTTGTATTGATATTGTGATAGATCTAACAAATAAAACAATTCAGTTTGCAGGATTTAGCAATGAAACAATACCATTTGTTTTAGAAAATAAAATAGAATATTTAGGTGTAAGATTAAAGCCAGGTAGTTTTTACTTTCTCTTTAATATAGAATCTAACAAAATTATGGATCATCCACTTGATATTTTAAGGATTGAAAAAGAAACAGATTTAAAAAAAATATTTCAAACAAAAGAGAGAAAACAACAAATCAAAGCAATAGAACGCTATATTCTAACAAAAATTAAAAAGGATAAAGATAAGAAATATATACAGATGATAGATGAATTATATAAAAATCCGAATAAACAAACAGTAGAAGAATTAGCAAAAAAGCTTGGATATGATAAAAGACATATGTTTAGAATATTTAAAAAACAATATGGATTCTCCCCCAAAGTACTATTAAATATTATAAGGCTACATTTATGTCTAACTTTATTATTAGAAGAAAAAAAATCCATACAAGAAATTATGCATAGATGTGATTTTTATGATCAGTCACATTTTATAAAAGAAATAAAAAAATATACAGGTTATTCTCCTTTAGAATTGATAGAAAGAAATTGGTAAAAAAGTCTGATTTTTACAATACAAAAAAAGAAAGAACAATTACAATGAAAATGAGGAGGAGAAAAATATGTATGAAAGTATAACAACCAACATTATGGTAAAAGATGTAAGAGAAACAATCAAATTTTATAAAGAAAAGTTAGGGTTTGAAATAATATTGACTGTGCCTGAAGAAGGAGATTTCGCCTTTGCCATTATGGGTAAAGATAATATTAATATTATGTTTCAAGAACAAAATAACCTAATAGAAGAATATAAAAGCCTAAAAACGGAGGAAATCAAGCCAACCTTTACACTATTTATTACTGTAAAAAATATAGAAAAGTTATATGAAGAAGTAAAAGAAAAAGTAGAAATAGCCAAAGAAATGCACAAAACATTTTATGGAAAAGATGAATTTGCCATTTTTGATAATAATGGGAATATCTTAACTATTTCAAGCTAAAAATAAAATTATAAAAAATAGTATTTTTCATTTCTTATAAAAAGATTTAAGAGGAAAGAATCTGCTCCTGAAAATAAATCATTTTTTGTGAAAGTATTGTAAAATGTTATAACCTATGATAATATATTATTGTTCACAAACAGAAAAATCTATTTTTGGTCTATTGGTCAAGAGGTTAAGACGCCACCCTCTC